>JBDRZP010000002.1 GCA_039804025.1 candidate division WOR-3 bacterium | reverse complement strand
TATTGCATATCCAGGAACTAAAATTTTTGCATTCCTTAAAGGAGGTATTGTTTTTAAAATTTTATACTGAATTTCCTCTGAAAAAGATGTGGATAGACCACTTATATAAACGATATTAGAATTTCTTCCATCAATTTCAAGGAAAAGTTGATGTCTTTCTTTATCAGGAAAATTAACAACCTTTAATTCAAGAGAAGGACAATACCTTGGACCGATTCCTGTTATATCACCTATAAAAAGGGGACACTCATTTAAATTCTCCCTTACAATCTTATGAGTTTCTTCATTTGTATAGGTTATCCATGCTGGAATCTGCTCAACTTTTAAATAAAAATTTCTGAAGGAAAAACCCTTTGGAGGTTCATCACCTCTCTGTTCCTGAGCAAGGGAAAAATCAACACTTTCTATATCTATCCTTGGTGAGGTACCTGTCTTTAATCTACCCATTTCAAATCCAAGATTTTTGAGAAATTCAGATAACTCATAAGAAGGATCCTCCCCCATTCTTCCTGCTTTTATTTTTTTCTTTCCTATATGAATGAGACCCCTTAAAAATGTGCCTGTTGTTAAAACACAGGAACCTGAAAAAAACTCTCCATTTTTTACTGTAATTACTCCCTTATAAAATTTTTCTTTATTTTTTTCTTCAATTATAAAACTCCTGACTTCATCTTCAAGAACATAAAGATTTTTTTGACTGAGCACACAATTTTGCATTCTTTTCTTGTATTCTTGTCTATCTGCTATTGCCCTTAATGAGTGCATTGCTGGTCCCTTTTTAATATTTAGAGTCCTAAACTGAGTGCCTGTTTCATCTATATTCATACCCATTTCACCACCAAGAGCATCAAGCTCCTTAACCAGCTGAGCTTTCCCAACACCCCCTATTGAAGGATTACAGGACATCTGTGCAATTTTATCTTTCTTTATTGTGATTAAAAGTGTCTTTGCTCCCATTCTCGCAGATGCAAGAGCTGCTTCACATCCAGCATGTCCTCCACCTATAACAATTACATCAAAGTAATTTTCCATCACTTTTTCTTTTTTGTTTCTTGCTTTTTAACTTCCTCTATTTTTTTAACTTCTTCTTTTTCTCCTTCATAAGTAAACCAATCTCTATTCTTTTTTAAAGATGTTTCCACAAAGTTTTTAGCAAGAGTATACAGAGTAAAATCGTCACCCTCCCTTTTCACAACATATTTATTCTCATCAAGTTTCTCTATAACTTTAAAGCCCTGTTTTTCTCCATTTTTTAATGTGATATTAAGAGATAAAAAAGGCTCTTTTGATGAATATTCTTTAACATTAATTGAATCTATAAAACCCATTGAATAAATAGAACTTAGCATTCTTATGTAGTTCTGGATTTTACCTTGAACTGCATTAATTTCAGGGGAATCAAGAATCCATTTATCACCTTCCCTATAAAACATAAATCTCTGCTCTTTATCTATATACTCAACCCTTTCTACATCCTCTGGTTTAAAATCTGTTACCTTTCTGTTTCTCCAAGCCTCAATATCAAGATTTGACACATGAGGTTTAATTGATTTTTCAACAAGAATAACTTCTTTTTTTCCTGGAATTCTTACAAAGTTTGTTAAATAATCAGGACCATTTTTACCAACTATAATTTCAAATAATTTTTTACCCCCTGTATCAAAAATACTTACAAATGTTCCCTTTTTATCGTCAACCTCGTAAGAAGGAAACTCTGATTCACTTTTTCCAATAACTTTTCCTTTAAGAGAACCCAAATTCTCTATAAGACGATTAATTTTTTCCTTATCAGCAGTTTTTATCAATGTGTCTTTAGCAACTGTCCATAATCCATTTATTTTTCTTAATTCGAGATTTTGATTTTCCCTACTTAAAACAATTTTACCTATATTTTCTTCTTTAAATTCTCCTGAAACTTCAATTTCCTTAGGCATTCTTGCCTTTTTAAAAAAAGGACTTTCAGTAAAAATAACAAGCACAAAAAGTATTAAAAAAGTAGTACCTAAAATTCTTATATGTTTTTCAATCATTCTTTCCCTCCTTTTTAATTTCAGAGAATTTTTTCTTTTTTATCCTTCTAACTGAAAACCTAACCATTCCAAATATAAATACAATTAAAGGTATTCCAAAAGTTATTCCATTCTGGAAAAGAAACTTCTGGAAGTTATTTAAGTTCTTAACGGGTCTTTCACTTATTTCTCTTGCTTTAATTTCTGAAATATCCTTACCAAGAGCAAAGGCATTCACAATATTCATAAGAAATATACCGTTATCAGGATACATCTGAACAAAGTTATCCTGAAGGAAGATAGCATTTCCAACAAAAACTATTTTATTTTCTTCTTTTGATTCTTTTATAAATCCTGTCGTATCTTCATTTTTAAAATCAGTCCAGTTTTTAAATAAACTTGTATCATTTAAGAAAACTGATTTAAATTTTGAACTAACTATAAGGCTAAATATATATTTTTTTAGTTCTTCCTTGGGTGGAGGAGGTTCTTGAGCAAAGGGATGAATAGAAAATCCCCCTTCCTTTCTATAAGCATTTTTTGTTGATGTAAAAATATAGGTATATTTAAAAGCTTTATTTTCATTTGAAAGTGTATCAATTGCAGAAGGCCAAGTTAAAACAAGTTGTTCAAGATTTCTTGCAAATTGATGTTTTATATTTTTTGGTAAAATTTTTACAAAATAATAGTAAGGAACAAGAAGCGCTCTACCTTCTGACATCATAGGAATAAAGGGAATTGTTGGATCTTTAACAAGATTAGGTTTTAAAGAAATTCCATAATTTCTCAAAAATTCAAGATCTTTTTCAAACATTGGTTTTGTTACAAAATTTTCATAATTTATATCAACAGGCTGTAAGAAAAATACAGCTTTTCCTCCCCTTAAAATAAACTGATCAAGATAAAAGAGTTCTTTTGGCAAAAGTTTTTTAATACCAAAAATTAAAAGCACATCTATATCCTCAGGTATTTTACTTATAAGACTTATATTTCTGACCCTGTATAATTTCTCAAGTTCTCTTCTTATTATGTTATAATTTTCCTGCTTTAAACCAAGAAATAAAAGTCCCACTGTTCTTAAATTATCTCCTTCCTTCATTTTTAAAATTTTAGAGGTCAAATCATATTCAAGATTCTCGGTTTCTGTTACAACAGGAATAGTTTCCTTTTTGTCCTTATAAAATATAGCAAGACCAAAATTTCCATTAACAACTTTAACCTGATCCTTTTCAACCACATTAAAGGTAATTTCAGGGATACCAAGCCTTTTTGCCTTTGACTGTATATTCTGATCTTTATCAGGATAAAATACAGTATATCTCAAAAGACCATTGGAATAATTTCTGTATTCTTCAAGCAAATCAAATAAATCCTGTTTATAAGGATTCATCTCAGGAGGAAGTTTACTTGACATATAGATTTCTATATTCACAAAATCCTTTAACTCTCTTAATACTTCTTTGGTTACAGAATGGAGAGTGTAAATCTTGTTCTGTGTAATATCAACCCTATATACAAAATTTCTAAAAAATATATTTAAAAGAATTAAATTTAAGAAGGCAAGTATTCCTGCAATCAAAAATAATCTTTCCCTTTTCATCTTGCCACCTCCAGATGAAGATAATTAGCATATATAAAAAGGGATATAAAGGAAAGATAATAAATTATGTCTCTTAAATCAATTACACCCCTTGAAATGCTTTCAAAATGAGTTTTAACTGAAAAATTCTGTAAAAGTTCAGCCCAGAATCCTGATATAAAAGAAAGTATAGCCTCTTCACCTATTATGTAAAGTAAAAAAGAAAAGGCTGCAGCAAGAATAAAGGCTACTATTTGATTTTTTGTAAAACCAGATAAAAACATACCCAAGGATATAAAGGTTGAACCAAGGAGAAAAGAACCAAGATAACCTGATAAAACTCTACCCCAGTCTAAATTACCAAGAAAGGATAAAATAATTGGAAGAGGTAATGTTAAAATTAAAGAGATTCCGAAGAAGGTAATAGCTGCAAGAAATTTCCCAACTATTATTTCTTCAATTCTTAATGGAAGAGATAGAAGAATTTCAATGGTTCCGAGTTTTTTCTCTTCTGCCCAGAGTCTCATTGTAATTGCAGGTATAAAGATTATAAATAAAACAGGAAACATATTAAACATAGGTCTTAAGTCAGCTTCAGGCATCAAAAAAAATCCTCTGAAAAAAAGCCAGAAATTTAACCACGAAAATACTATAAGCCAGAGATAGCCGATTGTAGAATTAAAATATGATAAAAATTCTTTTTTAAATATTGCTTTTATACCCTTCATTTATCCTTCCTCCTTCATCAATTCAACAAAAACTTCTTCAAGTCCAAGAGATTTTGAATAAAGTTCAAGAATCAAAAATTTATTTTCATAAGCAAATTTTGCAAATTTTTCTCTTGGATCTCCATTTTCCTTAGGCAAAAATTTTCCACTTACTGTTTCACCTTCCCTTTTTATTTCATATGAAGAAACAAAATCCAGTTTTTCAAACTTTTCCCTTATTTCTTTTTCATCTCCCTTTAAAGTAAAATATATTTCCCTTGATCTGAATTTCTTTGAAAGTTCACGAGGAGTTCCTTCAGCTCTTATTATTCCCTTATGAATTATTATAACTCTTGAGGCAAGCATTTCAACTTCGGGAAGTATATGGGTGGAAAGTAAGATTGTTTTTTCCCTTGATAATTCTTTAATTAAGTTTCTTATCTCAATTATCTGAACAGGATCAAGACCTGTTGTGGGCTCATCCATTATAAGCACTTCAGGGTCGTGTAAAAGAGCTTGAGCTATTCCGACCCTCTGTCTATAACCCTTTGAAAGCTCTCCTATTGGTTTTTCCCACACTTCTTTTATCTGGGTTTTTTCCATAACCTCTTCCAGTTTTTTATTCTTGTTTTCAATTCCCCTTGCTTCTGCACAGAAACTTAAATACTCTCTTGGAGTTAAATCGGTATAAAGGGGATTATCTTCAGGTAAATACCCGAGCTTCTTTTTACAGTATAAAGGGTCTTCATTAATCTTTTTTCCATCAATAAGCACTTCCCCGCTTGTTGGATAAAGGAATCCTGTGATTATTCTCAATGTTGTTGTTTTACCTGCTCCATTAGGTCCTAAAAATCCTAAAATTTCTCCTTTTTCCACATTAAAGGATATGCCAAGAACAGCAGGATCCTCACCGTAATATTTATAAAGGTTTTTAACTTCAATCATAAATTTAAATTAGTTTACGGAGGGTGTGGGACTCGAACCCACAATCCCGATATAATCGGGATATCGGATTTCAAATCCGACGCCTTAGCCAGTTCGGCCAACCCTCCGCTTTTTGAGGATTAATTATAATATTATACTAATACCCTATAACTTATTCAAGTTAAAATTTTACAGTAACACAAATTCAGCACTAAAATGTCTCAAATATGGGCTTTCCTTTATTAATTTAACTCCTTTCCATTTATTTTTATTTTCTAAAACTAATTTTGAAACTTCTGCAACATATCTTAAATGGGATTCTGTATAAACTCTTCTTGGTATAGCATATCTTACAAACTCAAATTTTGCATCCTTACCATGCATAAGAGAACCAATTTCACAGACCCTTATACCTCCTTCAAGATATAAAGCTATTGAAAAAACCTGTCCAGGAAAATTTTCCCTTTTAATGTGATCAAAAACCCTTTCTGCAAGAACATAAACAGCATGGCCACCTGTTGGTTTATATACAGGAACTCCTCTTTTAGAAAGTTCCTCACCAAGGAATTCCACCTCTTTTATTCTGAATTCAAGATATTTCTCATCAGTAGCTTCCTTTAACCCTTGCGCAACCGCTTCAAGGTCTCTACCTGAAAGTCCTCCATAAGTGGGAAATCCCTCCCATAGTATAAGATACATAGAAAGTTCTTCATATAATTTTTTATCTTTAACAGCAATAAATCCTCCAATATTACTTATTCCATCTTTTTTTGCACTCATATAACACAGATCTGAATAAGAAATTATTTCCCTTATTATTTTTTTTATACTCTTATTTTTTTCTTCTCTTTTTTTAATAAAATAGGCATTTTCTGCTATCCTTGATATATCAAGAAATAAGGGAATTCCAAACTTTTCACATATTTCCCTCGTTTCCTTAACATTCTGAAGTGATACAGGTTGACCAGCCATTGAGTTATTGGTAAGAACAAGAAAAACAGCAGGTACCCTTTTATGATATTTTTCCAGAAATATTTTTAAATTGTCAGTATTCATATTACCTTTGAAAGGATGATATTTTTCAGGATCAAGAGCCTCATTTATTACAAAATCTGGAGTCTCTGCACCTATATAATTTAAATTTGCCTTTGTTGTATCAAAATGGGTATTTGAAGGAACTATCGGGTTTTTGATTTTTTTTGAAAAATACTCTGCCAAAATTCTTTCAGCACCTCTTCCCTGATGACAAGGTAAAACATAATCCATTCCAGTAAAACTTTTTACCTCTTCACAGAACCTTTCAAAACTTTCAGCACCTGCGTATGATTCGTCAGCTTCCATAATTTTTGACCATTGATGTTCACTCATTGCATTTGTTCCTGAATCAGTCAAAAGGTCAATGGTTATTTTGTTTGCAGGGATTTTAAAAATGTTATAAAAGGCCTTCTCAAGAATTTTTTTTCTTTCTCTTTTTGAAGTAAAAAAAATTGGTTCAACTACTTTTATCTTATAAGGTTCAAAAAAGAAATTCAATTATAAAAAATATATGCCGGGGGCGGGACTTGAACCCGCACGGGATTAATCCCACATGGCCCTCAACCATGCGCGTCTGCCAATTCCGCCACCCCGGCTTGAGATATTATAATAAACAATTTATTAAGGAAATTTCAAATCCTCTTTTCTTAATATTTTTATATGTTTTTTTCCGAAAAACAGAATAAAGGGACAGAACTGAGAATAAAAGCAAAAAAAATCCTTTTTAGAAAAAAATCAAAATTCCAGAAAATTGAAATATTTGAAAGTTACGATTGGGGGAAAGTTTTAATGCTTGATTCCCTTTTTATGCTAACTGAAAGGGATGAATTTTTTTACCATGAATCTTTGGTTCATCCAATTTTATCAAGTATTAAAAATCCTGAAAATGTTCTTATAATAGGAGGAGGAGACTGTGGAACCTTAAGGGAGGTTCTAAAACATCCTGTTAAAAAAGTTATTCAGGTTGAAATAGATGAACTTGTATTTAAAGCATCCCTGAAATATTTTCCATGGGTTAAGAAAATTTATAAAGATAAGAGGGTAAGTTTTATTTTTGAAGACGCAAAGGATTTTATTAAAAATGCAGAGGATAAATTTGATGTTGTAATATTAGACACTTCTGACCCTGTTGGACCTGCAAAGGTTTTTTATAAAAAGGAATTTTATGAGGATTTAAAAAAAATTTTAAAGAAAAACGGAGGACTGGCTATACAGGCAGAATCTCCTATTCACCACTTAAAGAGAATTAAAAAACTTTATGAAATTTTAAAAGATGAATATAAAAGCATTTTACCTTATCTTTCACCTATGCCCACTTATCCTGGAGGACTCTGGCTTTATCTTTTTGTTTTTAATAAAAAAATAAAAATGTTGAAACCAGTTAGAATTCCAAAGAATACAAGATACTATAACAAGGAAATACATTTTTCAGGATTTAAAATTCCTGAGTTTTTAAAAAGAATTTTTGGTATATAATTTTAAATATAAAAGGAGAAAAACTATGAATTTTATTTTTACTTTTTTTATTTTAACAAAATTGATTGAGGTTGAGGTTTTTGATTTAATACCTCAAAGGGAAGGTGGTTATACCCTTGTTCTTAAAGAAATTAACTCTAATTCCTTACTCTTGATTTCCATAGGAGAAAGTGAAGGAATATCAATTCTAAGAGAACTCAATAAAATGGAATCAAGAAGACCCCTAACCTATGAACTTGTTAATAACATAATAGAAAAACTTGGAGCTAAAATTGAAAAGGTCACCATAGATAAATTTGAAAATGAAACATATTTTGCAACCATACATTTAAAACAGGGAAAAAGAAAGATTCTAATTGACGCAAGACCTTCTGACGCAATTAACCTTGCTATAAGAAAAAAAGCTAAAATATACGTTGAGGAAAAAGTTTTTGAAAAAATGAAAATTGAACTTAAAGAGGAAAAAAAAGAAAAAAGGATTTAAAATTTAAATTTATTAAAATAAAAACCCCTGCAAAGGAGAAACTCCTTCACAGGGGGGGACTTAATTCAATTAATTTAATTACTTTTTATGTTCCCTTTTAAGTCTTTCTGCTTCGTCCTTAATTTTCTGTAAGGATTCCTTCATCTTTGCCCATCCGTACCAGTGCATATAGTCAGGATTAGCATGGAAGGCACCCTGAAATGTTCTCATTCTGTATTCAAGAAACATAACATAGAGTTCCTGTTCAATTGATGATTTTGCTTCATAAAACTGAAGCAAATCAGGTGCAAATTTCCAATTTTCAGGTTTCTTTAAAATTCCCTTATCATAGAGTTCCTTTACAGTTTTTATTGCTTCAGCCATAAGTTTATCTGCTTCTTTTAAAACCGCATCAGAAGCTTCAAGTTGCTCCCTTGCATATTTTTGTGAATGACAGTTAGAACAAACCTTTAACATTTTTTCTCTTTCCTTTTCCCAATCTTCCTTTGTCAATCTTGCAACTTTTGCTAATTTAACAGCTTCAAATCTTTCAGTAGGATTACCCTTATCATCAAGAACCCCAAGAGCCTTTAGTATATTTACTCTATTATCCCACCATTCCTTATCATCTTCAGGAACCCTTAAAGCGAGAAATCCCCAGGCAGTCATAACAGCATGGTTCCCATCAGGCATATGACAGGTTTGGCAAGTGGGCGCTCTTCCAGAATTCCCCTCAATTTCCCATATTGTCCCATGCTTTGAAGTTGACCACATCTCCCACTGAGGATGGTCAAATCCCATATGACATGTTCTACAGGCTCTTGGATCTTTCGCCTCTTCAACACTGAATTTGTGCCTTGTATGACAGGCATCACAGGAACCTGTTCCATAATAGAACTTTGCTTCCTTAAGTTCCTCTTCTGATTTTAATCCTATCTTGTGACACCCTGAACAACCTTTAAATCCCTTTTCTCCTGTAACCTGTATTGGTTGGTGCATTACCATTGGCATAGCCTTCATTGCTATCCACCCTAAGGCGTGCTTTCCTTCCTTAAATTCCTTAACCCTTTGCTCATGACAGTTAGCACAGGTTTCAGGGGTAGGCATTTTAAGTTTATCTATATCCTTTGCTCCTGTATGCTCACCATGACAGACTGAGCAATCCACATCATTTTTAGAGTGCTTACTTTCTTTCCACTGTTTTACAAGAAGAGGAGTAACTTTTTCATGACAGGTTACACATTTACTTGCTTTGAGACCAAGCGGGAACAAAATTCCCGCTATTATTACAGAAAAGATTGTTTTTTTAACCATATTACCCTCCTTTTTAATTTGGACTTCTAATTATATAATAGAATTAAAAAAAAAATCAAATAGAAAAAGTTTAATTATTCCTTTATTTTGTTATGTAGATAAAGGAGGTAAAATATTAACCCTATCCATACCACTAAATAGGAAAAATATAAATATTTCATAAAGTTTCCTCCAATTTTTTTAATTCTCTTTTAGCAATCTTGTATCTAAGCAAAAATATTAATACAAAGAGAAAAACATAGGGAATAACATTCAAAAATAAAGCATATCTCATTGATGATGTTATCAATACATCACCAGGTGTAAAAGCAGAAGGATGAACTGATCTCCATAGTTTCACAGAAAAATAAACAAGAGGAACATCAATATAAATTATTATTCCAAGAACTGAAGCAAATCTTGCCCTTTTGTCAGGTGTTTCAATAAATCCCCTGAAAATCATATAAGCAGTGTAAAGAAAAAATAAAATCAAGGTTGTAGTTAATCTTGGATCCCACACCCAGAAATGACCCCAAACAGATTTTGCCCATAACATTCCTGTAATGAGTGTCAGGATTATAAACAAAACACCAATTTCACCTGATGTTTCAGCAAGTATATCCCACTTTAATTCTCTTTTTAGAAGATATAAAATACTGAAAATGAATACCAAAGTGAAGCAAAGAAAAGAAATCCATGCTTGTGGAACATGAATATACATTATTCTTACAAGATCTCCCATTTTTCTTTCAGCAGGTGTTGCTAAGAGTGAAAGGTAAAAAGTAAAAAAACCTGTTAAAAGGGCTAAAAATGCTAAAATGTATTCCTTTTTTATTTTCATAATTTACCAAGAAATTCCTTTATTAAATCTTCAAGGGTTGGTTCGCCTATTTCCTGTAGCTCATACCTAACCCTTGCCCATGGTTTTCCTATATCAAAAAGACTCGCTAAATTAATCGGAGTTCCAATAACAACAGCTTCACAGGGGGTTCTATAAATAGTCTCTTTAAGTTCTTCTATCTGCTTTTCACCATAACCCATTGCAGGAAGAACTTTTTGAGTCTGTGGATACTTTTCAAAGGTTTCCTTTATTGAACCAACAGCATAGGGCAAAGGAGATATAATCTCTTTTGCACCAAATTTTTTCGCTGCAATATAGGCAGCACCTATATCCATTTCACCATGGGTAAGAGTTGGACCATCCTCAATACATAAAACTCTTTTACCTTTTATAACTTCTTTATTTTCAACAAAAATAGGAGAGGCTGCCTCAATAATTATTGCTTTTCTGTTAAGTTTTTCTATATTCATCCTGAGTTTATAAATATTTTCAAAAGGAGCTGAATCAACTTTATTTATTACTATAACATCTGCCATTCTTAAATTTGTTTCTCCAGGATGGTATGTTTCCTCATGACCTAACCTAAGAGGATCCGCAACAACTATATGTAAATCAGGTTTATAAAAAGGAAAATCATTATTACCACCATCCCATAAAATAATATCGGCTTCCTTTTCCGCCTCCTTTAAAATTTCGACATAATCAACACCTGCATAAACAATAGAACCTCTTGTAATATGGGGTTCATACTCTTCCCTTTCTTCAATAGTAACCTTATACTTATCTAAATCCTCTAATGAAGCAAACCTCTGAACCTTCATTTTTTCAAGATCACCATAGGGCATAGGGTGTCTTATAACTGCTACTTTTTTTCCTAAATTTCTCAAAATTTGAGCAACTTTTCTTGAAGTCTGACTTTTTCCGCTTCCTGTTCTCACGGCACATACTGAAATAATAGGTTTATTTGATTTTATCATTGTGCTTTCAGGACCTAAAAGCCAGAAATCCGCACCCGCTGAAAGTGCCCTTGAAGCCCTATTCATAACATAAATATGGGAAACATCAGAGTAAGCAAATACAACAATATCAACTTTCTTTTCCTTTATAATTTTTTCCATATCATCCTCTAAATAAATGGGGATACCATCAGGGTAAAGTTTACCAGCAAGAGAAGGAGGATACTTTCTTCCCTCTATACCAGGTATCTGTGTTGCTGTAAATCCAACAACCTCGTAATCGGGATTATCTCTAAAAAAAACATTGAAATTATGAAAATCTCTCCCAGCAGCACCAAGGATTAAAACTCTTTTTGACATATTTAAGACCTCCTTAAATTTATCATATAATTTTAAAAGTGTTAAATTTTATTAAAAAAACAATTTTAAATGCTCAAGATAAGGATTTTCAAAAAGAACATTTCTTTTTTCTTATAAGCATATTTTTTTTAAGGGATTTGCTTGAAAGTGCCTTAGAAGGAGATTTTAAAATATTTAGAACACCTTCTCTTTATGATTCCCTTCTTTTTACAATTCATCACCTCTTTTTTTACTCCTCAATTTTTTTAATTCTTGTTATTTTTGTTTCATTAATTTTAAAAGAAAAAAAATTAAAAGTATTAACTCTTTTTACTCATTTTTCCTTTTTAATCCTTCTTGCACCTTTAATTGATTTTATTTTTGGTGGAGGAAAAATGCTTGCTTATCCCACTTCAATTAAAAATCTTTTAATAAGTCTTTTTAAGGGAGAATTTGAAAGAGAAAACATATCAAAAGGACAAGTCCTTGAGGTTTTTATAATTTGTTTTTTAATCTCTATTTATGTTTTCTTTAAAAGTGAAAATATTTTAAAATCTATCTTTTCTTTTGTTTTTTCTTTCTTTATTGTAATAACAGTTGGTGGTATTCCAGGTTACTTTTTAAATTATTTCAAGGAAGGTGGTTATATCTTTGATTACAATTCAAAACAAGGATTATTTTATGCTTTATTAACAATTTTTCTTATTCCTTTCTTTTTTAAAATAAAAATCAAATATAGCAAAATCTTAAGTTTTTCAATATGGGGCTATCTTTCAGCCTTTATAAAAATTTTCTTTTTAAAAAGCAAATATGATATCCCGTCCCCTAACTTTCCCTTTGATTACATATCAATAATAATACTTCCAATTTTTGTTTTAATTGAGAATAAGAAAAATATTTATTACATAACAATTTCACTTATGACAGTTTTTCTTCTTGGTGAACTTCCATTTATTTTTTTCACAATTTTTATTTTTTTTGACAATACCTTTTTAGATAAAAAAATTAAAAATTTTATAAAGGCAAATTTAATTTTTTTAGCAGGTTCTTCCATATTTTTTGGTAATTTTTCTCATCTTATTTATCCTTATCTATATCCCTTTTTGTTAACCTTTCTCCTATTTATCAAAAATAATAAGATAAGAGAAATTCTTTTAAATTCTACTTTTTTAATTTTAACATTTTTATTTTCAAATAGAAGCTTCTGGGTATCGAAAGAAAATTTAAAGGAAATTTTTGTCTTAAAAAGTTCTGAAAGGGATATATATCTTTTTGAAAAATACAAGGATATATCGAAAGGTGTAAAAATTTTAAATTTTTTAATTAAAACAAAAAACTATGAAAAAATTCCAGAACTTCTTACAAAATTTAAAAAAGAAAAATCTCCCGGAAACTATTATTTTTACAGAGCTCTTGCTGGTGCTATTTTTAATGAAGATATTTTAGAAGTGGAAAATCTTTCAAATATTTCTCTTATAACTGGAAATCCTCTTGCTTTACCTTTAATTGTTAAAATTTATGAACTAAAAGGAGATTATAAAAAAGCAGAAATTTTTCTAAAAAGAACTTTGAAACACAATATAAAGTATGAATATAATAGTTTTTAAGGTTCTAATCCTTAAAATTTTTTAAAAAATACATGTTTCTCTTATTGATATTATCCTATATAGCTTTAGGTGGATACAGATGGGATCCACCTTCAAATTTACCCAGGATACCAGAAGAGTTAACAAAAACATCATCAAATGTGTACATTATTCTGTTAAAATCACCGATATATGATTTTTACAAAAATGAAATTGAAAATAAAGGTGGAAAAATTCTCCATTATGTTCCTCAAAATGCCTTTGCTGTTAGAATAAAGGAACAATCAGTTATTGAAAATATTAAAAAACTTGAATTTGTTGAGGGAATTTATATATATCAACCTGCCTTTAAAATATCACCCAATATAGGGAAAAAGATAAAAGTGAAAGGGAAAAAATACGAAAACATATATAAAAACATATTTTATGTTCACTTTTTTGAAGATGTTGATTTTAGTAAAGCAGAAAATTCTCTAAAAAATTACGGGGCTCAGATTATTGAAGAAATTAAATCCTTAAAACATCCTGTTTTTGTAATAAAATATGAAGGTGATATTAAAAATTTAGCCTTTGATGATGATATATTCTGGATTGAGGAAAAAAGACCTTTCTTTAAAATGAATGATAGAACTTACTGGGTAATCCAGAATAATGTTCAAAATACATCACCTATCTGGAACAAAGGCATTCATGGAGAAAATCAGGTGATAAATATAATGGATACAGGTGTTGACACTGCCTCCTGCTTTTTTGGACCTGATAAAATAGTATGGAAGGAAAGTTATACTGGATTTTACACTGATGCCTGTGCTTTAGGACATGGAACACATGTAGCAGGTACTGCTGCAGGTTATGATCAGACAAATAATCTAAATCAATTTAAGGGAATGGCTTACAATGCTAAATTAACTGTCCAATATACAGGAGACAATTTCTTTACCTGCTGGTTAGGAGCTCTTCAGATTCCTGATGACTTATTTACAGCCTTTTCTAATGCTTATAATCACGGAGCAAGAATTTTCTCCAATTCCTGGGGAGGTGCCGATACAACAGTTTATACAACTTTTGATGAGCAGGTTGATAACTTTATGTATACTTATCAGGATGCAGTTTGTGTCTTTGCTGCAGGTAATTCAGGAGGAAGTATTAACCAAACCACAGGGCAGGTTCTTGATTCTGTTCATTACAGAACAGTTGGACCGCCTGGTGCTGCTAAAAATGTAATAACAGTAGGAGCAACACCTCCTCCTCCAAAACATGATATTTCTGCCTTTTATTCAAGTAAGGGACCTGCTTTTGATAACAGAATAAAACCTGATGTAATGGCACCAGGTGGAGATTGTGGGAATAATGCTTATAATACTGATCCTAACTTATATATAAGATCAGCAGACAATGATACTGTTTCAAATCCAACCTGTGATACAATAGCTTACCCCTTTATGGGAACAAGTATGGCAACTCCTGCTGTAGCAGGTGCAGTTGCCCTTGTAAGGCAATATTTTACTGAGGGATGGTATCCTTCAGGGATTAAAAATCCTTCTGATGCTTTTATTCCATCAGGTGCACTTTTAAAGGCAATGATAATAGCTTCTGCTGAACAGATGAATGGAACCGATCCAGACCAGATAGATTCAAGAGAAGTTCATCCTATACCAGATTCTTCACAGGGTTGGGGAAGAATAAAACTTGAAAACTCTTTATATTTCCAAGGTGACCAGGATAAACTTTATGTAGATGATAATTCTGAGCTTTCTACAGGAATTTCAAAATTTTACTATGTGAATGCAAGTGGAGGTAAATTAAAAATTGTTCTAGTATGGACAGATTATCCTGCAACTGCTGGATCCAATTTTGCACTTATAAATAATTTAAATTTAATTGTTCAGGGACCAGGCGGAACCTATTATGGAAACAGATTTTCAAATGGTGAATCTCAAACTGGTGGAACAAAGGATAATATAAATCCAGTTGAAGTATTTTATCTTTCAAATGCACCAGCAGGAACTTATATAGTTCAGGTGGAAGGTGAAAATATCCCACACGGACCGCAAAAGTTTGCACTTGTTATTACAGGAAGATTTTCAGCTGTTGGTGTTGAAGAAAAAATTAAGGATAAGGAAGGTTTAATTAAAAATTATTATCTAATGAAACCTGTATTTTCTCCAGCTTCAAATTCCTATATAATAAGATTTGGAATTCCCGAAAAAGAAAAATTAAAACTTTCTCTAATTGACATTTCAGGAAGAGAAATTGCTATCATTAAGGAAGGAATAATGGAAAAGGGTTCTTATAAGATACTATGGAATTCAAAAGAAATTAAAAAGGGAACTTACTTTATTTGTTTACAAACTGAAAGGAGAAAAATAAAGGAGAAATTGTTGAAACTTGATTAACTTTACTATTAAAATTATTTTTAAGGGAGGAATATATGGCTGGACACTCTAAATGGGCACAGATAAAACATAAAAAGGCAAAAGTTGATGCCCTAAGAGGAAAAATTTTTAATAAATTAATAAGAGAAATACAGGTTGCTGCAAAACTTGGAGGAGGAGATCCTGAAAATAATCCAAGGCTTAGACTTGCAATTGAAAAAGCAAGAGACCATAATATGCCCTGGGATAATATAGAAAAGGCAATAAAAAGAGGAACAGGTGAAATAGAAGGCGTAAAATATGAGGAAGTTTATTATGAAGGTTACGGTCCAGGTGGTGTTGCTATATTCATAAAAGCAACCACTGATAATAAAAATAGAACAACCTCAGAAATAAGGCACCTTTTTACAAAATACGGAGGAAACCTTGGAATAACAGGAAGTGTAAAGTGGCAATTTGAAGAAAAAGGAATTATACGCATCAAAAAGGAAAATATAGATGAGGAAAAACTTATTGAAATTGCCCTTGAAGCAGGAGCAGAGGATGTGAAAACAGAAGAAGAATATTTTGAAGTATACACATCACCTTCAGAATTTTTGAATGTAAAAAAAATTCTTAATGAAAAGGGAATAGAAACCGAAGGAGAAGTAAGGCTGATACCTAAAAACCAGGTAAAAGTTCAAGGAAAAGATGCAGAGAAACTTATGGGTCTTTTAAACTCCCTTGAAGAACACGATGATATTCAGGAGGTGGTTGCCAATTTTGAAATGTCTGAAGAAGAATTTTCAAAACTTGTAGGAACAGTATAAAGGGAAAAAGGAAAAAATATTTTTTAGGTATAGACCCGGGTCTTAAATATACTGGAATTGCTATAATTGATGAATATAAAAATATTATAGCTTCAAGCAAGATAAATTCTGAAGGAATTGTAAAACTGGGAAATAAAATTGAGAAAATTTTAAAAAAATATAAACCTGAATTAACTGCTATTGAAAAGGTATTTACAAAAAATAATCCAAGAGATGCAATAAAACTGGGAGAATATAAAGGTGTGATAATTTATTTACTCGAAAAAAATAAATTAAAATATATTGAAACCTTATCTTCAAACTGGAAAAAAGCAATAACAGGTTCTGGAAAAGCAAAAAATTATCAGGTTGAATTTATGCTAAAAAACCTTCTAAAGGGGAATTTTAAAGAAAAAATTTCAGAACATGAAATTGATGCCCTTTCCCTTGCTTATTTTGCTCTATCAAGATGTATTACAGAATAAAAGGTAAACTTACCCTTAAAAGAAGTTTTTTCTGTGCAATTGAAACAGGTGGTATTGAATATGGAATAACTATTCCCCTTAAAGTAATGGAAAAATTGCCTCAGGAAGGAAGTGAAGTTTCTCTTTATATTTTACCAATAATTTCAGAAGAAAAAATTGAACTCTTTGGATTTTTAGATGAAAAACAAAAAAATCTTTTTGAAAAACTTATATCAATAACAGGGATAGGTTCAAAAGTTGCTCTTCAAATTCTTTCCCATTATGATGTGGATGAATTTCTTGAAATAATAAAGAGGAATGAGGAAAAAATGATTTCTAAAATAAAGGGGGTTGGGAAAAAAAGGGCAAGTTTAATCTTACTTGAATTTAAAGACTATATCTTTGAAGGGATTAAAGAAGGAATTAATATAGAAGAGGCAATCTCTGCACTAACAAAACTCGGGCTAAAAAGAAGTGAAGCAAAGGAACTCGTATTGAAAAAATTAAAGGAGAAAAAATTTGAAAAAACAGAAGACTTAATCCAAGAAATTTTAAAGGGGGAATGATAAAGGAAAAATTCGAAAAACTTCTTCAAGAAGAAATAAAAAATAAAGAAAATTTAGAAAGCCTTTTGAAGGAATTCTACAAAATTACTGATGAAATATACTCCATAAGAAATAGAACTTATGTAAACTGGACAGGGAATACTAAAAATAAGGAATATGAAGAAAAATATAAAAATTTTATTGAAAAAATTGATCCTGAATTAAAAAAATACACATTTAATTTTTATAAAAAAATTTTTGATTCAGGTTTTATTGATGAAATCGAAAATCAGGTTTTTAAGAAAATTATTGAAGTTGAAATAAGACTCCATCGAGAAGAAAACATTGAATTAGAAAAAAAAGAAGAAGAACTAAAAATGGAATATGAAAAAATTATTTCTGAATTTTCTTTTGAACTTGAAGGAAAAAAATTAACCTTATCAGAAATAGAATCAAAACTTGAAAATAAAGAAAGAGAAATAAGGGAAAAAGCCTTCTTTGAAATGCACTTTAATATCTATAAAAAAAGAGAAAAATTTAATAAATTAATGGATGAACTTGTAAAATTAAGAAATAAAAAGGCAATAAATGCAGATTTTAAAAATTATAGAGATATGTGCTGGATTCAGCTTTTGAGATTTGATTACAGACCAGAAGATACAGATGAATATAGAGAAGGTGTAAGAAAATATATAAAACCTATTTATGAAAACTACCTTGAAATTTTAAAAGAAAAACTAAAGTTAAAGGAAATAAAACCCTGGGATATTTTTGCTTCAATTTTTCAAAGGGATGAGATAAAATTATTTAAGGATGAAGAAGAACTTATTAAATTGGCTCTTAATGTCGCAGAGAGAATAGATCCTTTTTTTAAGGAAGTTATTGAAATTCTATATAAAAATAAAAGACTTGATTTAATGGCAAGGGAAAATAAAAGTCAAGGTGGTTATATGGTTTATATTCATGAGGATAAATTACCCTATATTTTTATGAATGCCTCAGGTAAAATTGATGATTTTATGACTTTTATGCATGAACTTGGACACTGTGTTAATTATATGCTATCAAGGGATATAGAAAATCCTTACATAAGAATGCCAGTATCGGAATTTGCAGAACTTATTTCAATAGCAATGGAATTCTTTACTCTTGAGGAACTCAAAAATATTATAGATGAAAACTTGTATAAAGATATTTTTACAAAATATTATTCATTAATTTTAAAAAGATTAACCCATATTGGTAAAATTGATGGTTTCCAGCATTTCTTATATTTAAATCCAGACCACTCTTGGGAAAAAAGAGAATCTTACTTTATTGAACTTGATAAAAAACTTTCTCCCTCAAATGTAAACTGGGATTCCATTGAATATTTAAAAAATGTAACATGGTATAAACAACTTCACATATTTTTATACCCTTTTTATTATATAGATTATGGAATTGCTTTGCTAAGTGCAATCAGGTTATGGAAAATTTACAGAGAAAACAAGAAAGATGCAATTACAAGATATAAAAGGGGAATGTCTCTTGGTGGAACAAAAACTTTAAAAGAACTTTTTGAAAGCACAGGAATTGAATTCTCTTTAAATGAAAGAAATATTCTTGAAGTATCTGAATATTTAAAAGAATTAATAGAGGAAATATTATAATTTATCTTATTTCTCTTTTAAGGAGTTCCTCTAAACTTATACCCCCTTTTGAACCTTCTCCTCCAAATAATGTTCCTTTTACTCTGTTTTTAAATCTTTTTAAAACAAGTTCGTAAGCTTCGTCAGAAAGAGGAATATAGCCAACTTCAGATACAAGTTTCTTTGCATTTTTAATATAAAACTCAACAAACTTTTTAACCTCTTCCCTTTCAAGGGATTTTACATTTACATATATAAAAATTGGTCTTGAAAGGGGAAAGTATTTACCTCTTCTTATATTTTCAATTGTGGGATAAACAGGTCCTCTACCATCTTCAGGATCAATAGCCACAGCCTTTAGTTTATCTTTATTCTGCTCGTAATAAGCATAACCGAAGAACCCAAGAGCAAGTGGATCACTTGCAACACCCTGAACTAAAACATTATCATCCTCAGAAGCAACATAATCACCCCTTGAAGCACCTTCTTTTCCAACAACAGCCTCTGTAAAATAATCGTATGTTCCTGAATCCACACCCGGACCATAAAGGTGAATTTCCTTTTCAGGAAAACTCTCTCTTATTTGTGACCACATTTTTATTTTGTCCTGAGCAGCAGGTTCCCAGAGTTTCTTAAGTTCACTTACTTTAAGTTCATTGCAGAAATTGTTTGAAGGATTAACAACAACTGTAAGTCCATCGTAGGCAATTGGTAATTCAATAAACTCTATACCGTTTTTTTTTGCAATTTCATATTCAATTTCCTTTATTGGTCTTGAGGCATCATTTATATCTGTTTCATTCCTTAAAAATTTTTTAAAACCACCACCTGTTCCTGAAATTCCCACAACCACCTTTATATCCTTATAAACTTTCTGAAATTCCTCTGCTACAGCTTCTGTTATAGGGAATACTGTTGATGAACCATCTACACGAACTATCTTTTGAGAGAATAGAACTCCTGCACATAAAGCTATTATTACTGAGTTTTTTATATAGTGTTTCATATAAACTCCTTTTTGTTTTTAGGATTTGAACCTTATTTATAAAGATAAAAGGGGAATATTAAAAAATCATTAAATTTGGGTTAAAAAACTGTTAACTTAAAAAATTCATTCAACAAGACTTTCAATCCTATTTTCCCCAAATAGTTCATTAATTTCATCAAAAAACTCTTCCTTAAAAGAAACTTTAAAAACCATTGATTTATAAATTCTCCTTTTTTCTCCTGTATCAAGGGATAAATAAAGATCAAATTTTCCCTTAAATTTATTTACTATTTCCTTTAAACTTTTAATTTTTTCTTCATCAAGTTCTTTTAAATTTAATTTTATAAGTATTCCCTTCAATTTTTTAGAAATCGCTTCCTTTAAAGGCATAATTTCTCTTGCAAATATTTTTGAAGAACCCTGAAAAACATCTCCTTCAACATAAAAAGGAGCAAGTTTATCAAGGTATTTTTCAATTTTATTCTTCAATTCATCAAATATAACAACTTGAAAAGAACCTTCAAAATCCTCAAGATGCAGAATATAATAATTTCTTTTCCCATCATTATTAATTTTTGATTCCACTTTGCTCAAAACCCCACACATTCTTACATTTCTAAGTTCTATCTCCTCCTCTTCCTGTATATCAATTGATGAGTGGGTTGAAAGAATCTCTACAAATTCTGAATAGGGTTCAAGAGGGTGGTTTTTAAAATACATATTTAAAACCTCCTTTTCCCACTCCATAACTCTTAAAGCATCTTTTTCTTCCTGAATTTCCTCCACTTTATTTGTAAAAAGTGAGGGAACTGATTTTTTAACAAGTTTATTTTCAAAAATATTCATCAATTTTTCCCTATCTGGATCAAAAATATCAAAAGCCCCTGCTTTAATCAATGCTTCTATAACTTTCTTGGTAACTTTTTTGGACGAAGCCCTTCTAACAAAATCCTCAAAAGAGGTAAATGGTTTCTGTCGTCTCAATTCTATAATATGATCACAGGCATTTACTCCTACATTTTTAATCCCTAAAAGCCCATATCTTATTTTATTTTCCCCCTCAACTTTAAAGAATTTATCTGAATTTAAAATACAGGGAGGTAAAATTTCTATACCATCCCTCTTTGCAGTTTGAACAAAGTAAGAAACTTTCTCAATTTTATTTATTTCACTGTTTAAAACAGAGGCATAAAATTCTGTTTTATAATTTGCCTTGAGGTATGCTGTTATATAAGATAAAAGTGCATAACCTGTTGAATGAGACTTATTAAAAGCATACTTTGCAAAGGAATGTATCTTTAAAACCATATCCTTTGCCATATCTTCAGGAATACCTCTTTCTACCATACCACTTACAAATTCCCTCATTATACTTTCACTCATTAATTCTTCCTTTTTCTTACCCATAGCCTTTCTCAAAATATCAGCTTTAGCAAAGGAAAAACCTGCAAGCTCATGGGCTATAAGCATAACTTGCTCCTGATATACAATGAGACCAAAGGTCTCCTTTAAAATTTTCTCAAGTTTTTCATGGGGATAACTAAGAGGAACAAGTCCCTTTTTCCTCCTCACATATTCTTCAGTTGCTCCTGCCTCAATTGGTCCGGGTCTATAAAGGGAAAGAATTGCAATTAGATCCCTAAATTCATCCGGTTTTAATCTTTTAAGAAGTTCCCTCATCCCCCTTGATTCCAGCTGAAAAACTCCCTGAGTTTTACCCCTTGATAGAATTTCAAAAGTTTTTTTATCATCAAGAGGCAAATTGTAAGGATCTACCTCTATTCCCTTATTTTTTAACAATTTACATGTATCTTCAATTACAGTTAAAGTTCTTAGTCCTAATATATCTATTTTTAAAAGTCCAACAGCTTCAAGAGAATTCATCTCATACTGAGAACAGATGGTTCCTTTTGAATCCATATAAAGAGGCACATAATCAGTTATTTCAGATGGAGCAACAACAACTCCTGCTGCATGAACTGAGGCATGTCTTGCAAGTCCCTCTGCTTTTTTTGCATACTCGTATATCTTCCTGTAATCTTCATTCTCCTCAACAAGTCTCTTAAAAACCGGATTTTCCGAATATGATTCTTCTAAAGTTCCCTCAATACATTCTCTTGCAAGTTTATCAACAAAGGAATATTCATAACCCAATACTCTACCCATATCCCTTATTGCCTGCCTTGCCTTCATTCTCCCAAAAGTTATAATCTGGGATACATTTTTTTCTCCGTATTTTTTTCTTATATAGGATAAAATTTCATCTCTCCTTTCATCACCAAAATCTATATCCACATCAGGCGGAGATATTCTTTCAGGGTTTAAAAATCTTTCAAAAAGAAGATCATACTTCAAGGGGTCAATCCTCGTAACACCAAGTGAATAAAGAACAAGTGAAGAAACTGCTGAACCCCTGCCAGGACCAACAGGTATTCCTTCCCTTTTTGCGAAATCAACTATGTCCTTTATAATCAGGAAATAACCTTCAAAGTTTAATTTTTGTATTATTGAAAGCTCCTTTTCTAACCTTTCAATATACTTCTTTTTTATATCACCCTTAAAAATTTCTTCAAGCCCTTTATAACTTAAATATTTTAAATATTCAAAATTACTATCAAACTGATGTGGTATTTCAATTTTTGGCAAATAAAAATTTTCGTTGAGCTTCAAATCAATATCAATCATTTCTTCTACTTTTCTTGTATTTAAAACTGCCCTTTCATCATAACTGAAAATTTGCTTCATTTCCTTTTCACTTTTAAAATAAACTTCCTTTGTTTTAAATCTGAATCTTTCCTTATCCTTCAATGTCTTACCTGTTTGAAGAGCAAGAATTGCTTCATGAAATTCATAATCCTCTTTATCAAGATAATGAACATCATTTGTGGCAACATACACAAGATCATACTTTTTGGCAAATTCATAAAGGACTTTATTTACAATTATGTTTTCCTCCATATTTAGATCCATAAGCTCAATAATACAATTTTCTTTTCCGAATATTTCCATGTATATTTTTAAAAGATCCTCTGCTTCTTTTATCTTACCCTGTAATATTAGCTGTGGTATCTCTCCTTTAATACAACCTGTCAGAAAGAAAAGTCCTTCAGAATAATTTTTAAGAACCTCCCTATCAATTCTTGGCTTATAATAAAATCCTTCAAGATATCCTATTGAAGATAGTTTCATTAAATTCTTATATCCCTTTAAATTTTTGGCAATTAAGGTTATGTGATTATAAGGATCATAACCTGGGGAAACCACCTTTTCCTTTCTTGATCTTGTTATATAAAGCTCAGCCCCTATTATTGGTTTTATACCCCTTTCTTTTGCTTTTTTATAAAACTCTATAACACCAAATAAAGCACCATGGTCAGTTATAGCACAGGCAGGCATTCTTTCTTCAACACACTTATCAAGAAGCTTATCAATAGGAATTATCCCGTCAAGAAGGGAATACTCCGTATGAAGATGTAAATGAACAAAATCGCTCATTATTTTTTAGTTATATTTATAATATTTTAACTCTTCTACCCTCTATCTTCAACCTTCCCTCTGCATAAAGCTTAATTGCTTCAGAATAAATCTTATGTTCCTCCTTAAGAATTCTTTCAGCAAGGGCTTCAGGTGTATCATCCTCAAGCACAGGAACACATCTCTGGAGTATAATCGGACCACCATCAACTGTCTCATCCACAAAATGGACAGTACAGCCTGCAACTTTAACACCGTATTCGAGAGCCTGTTTTTGCGCATTAAGACCTTTAAATGCAGGAAGAAGGGAAGGATGTATATTCATTATTCTATTTCTAAACTCCCTTAAAAGTGCCCCTTTTAAAATCCTCATAAATCCTGCAAGAATTAAAAGTTCTACACTTTCTTCTTTTAAAACCCTTGCATACTCTTCTTCCCTCTCTGGATCAAGGGTATGTTTTCTTTCACCAGGATAAATATATAAAGCCTTTACACCGTACTCCCTTGCAATTTTTAATACAGGTGCATCCGGATTATCAGAAATTACTATTTTCATCTCACAGGGAAGATAACCAGATTTAATATTTTTCAAAATAGCCTCAACATTGGAACCCCTACCTGAAGCAAGGGCTCCGATTTTTAAAATCTTCATTTTACCTCAAAAAGACTTGCTAAATCTGGCTCAGTAAAAATAAATCCTGAATTTTTTAAAATTCTTACAATTGTTAAATAACTTAAATCACTAACTTCTCCTGTTTTTTTATATCTTGGAAGTTTTAATTCATAGCTTTCTAAATCTTCTTTAAGGAAATCAGCATCAAGATATTGAACACAGTAAGCAATATATAAATTCTTTGCCTCATCAGGATTATTTTTTATGTAATCAACAGATTCATCCCATATTACTTTAAATCTCTCATATGCTCTCCTGTTATACGCAAGGGTTACCTTTGAACACAAAACACTTCCAATAACTGAACCCTCCCCAAAAAATTCCTTGAAAACATCATCAACTAAAACTTTTATATTTCTTTTCAGGAAAAATAACCTGTAAGGTTCGTAAACAAGAGCTGCACCCTCTATAATCTGAGGAAAAACTGTTTGATATTCAAAGATATTACTAATATTTAAACCAAAGTTTTCAGAAATTTTTTTCCCAATAAACTTTCCCTCCATTCTCTGTGAAGGATAATAAAATAAAGAATTCTTTATGTCCTTAATTTCTTTCAATTTTCCAAAACCAAAAAGGGAAGCATATACAAAATCTTCATTATCTTCAACATCCGCAATAATTTTATAGTTTTCAATCTCCTCCTTTTGCCTTATAAAGAAATCAATAGGCGGGTAACCTACAACTATATCCACCTTCCCCCTTTTTAATTCATCTATAACTTCCGGTAAAGAAGTCTTTATAATTTCAGCATCCACTTTTTCCTTTTCAAAAAATCCTTTTTCCTTTGCAACAAAAACCGGAAAACTAGCAGGAGAAGGGTAAAAAGCAATTTTTGCTTTTACTATTTTACCCTGCTGTATTTTAGGATACTGTATTATGTAAATCAGAATTAGAGCAAGAATAATGTTTAAAATGTAAAATAATTTTTTCATATCAGGGATTTTTTCAAAGGAATAGAACCTGTTTTTTTGATTTTAAATTATTTTGAAGTTAATTATCAAGTTCTTTATAATTATTTTTAAATGAAAAGAGAATTTTGCGTAATTGGTATTGGAAGGTTTGGAAAACTTCTTGTCCAAAACCTCTCAGAACTTGGTGCAAAGGTTGTGGCTGTTGATAAGGAAGAGGAAAAAATTCTTTCTGTTCAGGATTTTGCTTTTGAAACTTACATAATGGATACAACAAATGAAAAAGCACTTGCCACACTTGATATAAAAGATTTTGAAGCAATTATTGTTACAATTAATAATGAAATTGAAGCAAGCATTTTAACATGCCTCTTATTAAAGGAAAGGGGAGTAAAAAGAATAATAGCAAGAGCAAGGGATGAACTACATGCAAAAATTCTTGATAAATTAGGTGTTACAAGAATAATATTCCCTGAAAAGGAAATAGCTGAAAAACTTGCTAAAAACCTTTATTCGCCGGGTTTATTTGAAATTATAGAGGTTTCTGATAACTATGTTCTTGAAGAAAGAGCTTCACTTCCTGAATTTTCAGGAAAAAAACTCTCTGAGCTAGAATTTCGAACAAAATATGGCGTAAATATAGTGGCGATAAAAAGAAAAGTTCCAGAGGTTAATGAAAAAGGGAAAACTGTCTTGAAGGAAGAACTTATAATAGGCCCAGGAGGGGATGAGGAGTTAAAGGAAGGTGATGTGCTTTTTGTTTTAGGTGAAAGAAAAAAAGTTGAAGATTTATTTTCAAAATGAAAGAAGATCTTTTTGATCAAGCTAAGCTTTTAATGCTCTCGCAAAATTATAAAGAAGCAAGAGAAATTCTTGAAAAACTTTACAAAGAGAATCCATCTGATCCAGATATTATATACCATCTTGCTCTTTTAATGGAGATTCTCAATGAAAACGAAGAAGCTATAAACCTTTATAAAAAACTTTTAGAAATTATACCTGAGCATAAGGAAGCAAAGGAGAGACTTCAAAAATTGATGGAGGATTGAAATGGAATTAATTGATTTATTAAATGAATCAAAAGGTATAGCCGAAATAATTAAAAACATAAAAAATTTTCTCGAATTAAAAATTAATTCTGAAATAAATCTTATTGAACCAGAAAAAATAAAAGGTTTTCTTGAAGTAAAAGAATTGAAAAAATTATTGTTTGATAAAGAGGAAGTTATAAAAAATGGAAATATTTATATTCCTCTTCATGACAATGAGAAAATATACACAATAATTTCTTTTTCCTTAAAAGATGATTTAAAAATAGAAGAAATAAAAAAAATACTTTATACAACATCTATTTTTATAAAGAATTACAGACTTTTTGAAGATGCTAAAAATGAAATATTTAAATTGAACTTTCTCTTCAATTTCCATAGGTCCTTGGAAGCTCAAATAAGGGAGAATATTGAAAATTCTTTAAAAGAACTATCTTATCTTTTAAATTTAAATGGAATCTATTTTAAAACTAAAAATTTTAATATAAAAATTGGAACTTTAGAAAAATTAGATGAGGAGAAAATAAAGGAGATAATTCCTTATTTTGAAACTCAAGGAGAAAGTATTATTTATGAAGAAAAAAAATTATTTTCCTTTTCAAAAAGTAAAACAATACTTCTTGTAGATAAAGAATTTTTAAATGAAGAGGAAAAAGAATTTTTAAATTCAATCGTTAATCTATCAGAGGAGTGGTATGAAGAAAAACTCTTATTTTCATCAGAATTTTTTGAAAAAATTATTTCCTTAAACTTTAATGAATCCTTAAAATTTTTCAAAAGTTACCTTAGTGAAAGATTTAATGTTTATGAAACAGAAGTTTTTATAAAAGAGGAAGAAAAATTCAAGTCCCTTGAGGATAGGAGAGAATTTAAAGAAAAAAAAGATTTTAATATCTTTGAATTAAAAACCTCTCAAGCTGAATACCTTGTTTCTTTCAAAGGAGAAAAAAGTTATATAAATCCGGTATTTCTATCCCTTATATTAGATATTTTAAATTTAAAGAAAAAAATTGAAAATTTAAATAAACTTAACAGGGTATTGATGCGAATAATAGATATAGTGCCCCATCATCAAAATATTGAAGATCTCTTATACAATGTAGGTTATATAATAAAAGATGAATTAGACATTTTATATGTTGGTTTTCTTTTAAGGGAAGAAGAGGATTATTTAAGAATGAAAGTTGGAATTGGCTATGAAGATTTTGAGGAGCTCTCAAAGAGAAGACTAAAAATAGGTGTTGAGGGACTTTCAGGGCATGCTGTTCATAGAAAGGAGATTATTTACGCACCTGATGTTTCAAAAGATATAAGGTATATTCCAGCCTCACCCCTTGTTAAATCAGAGGTTGTTTTGCCCTTAATTGTTGATAAAGAAGCAATAGGAGTGATGGTAATTTCTTCACCTAAGATTGATGGTTTTTCAAAGGAAGATATTGAAATTTTTGAAAGAATATCAAAATTGATTTCGAGTTTTTTGGCTTATAGAAAGGCTATAGATGAATACAAAAAGGAATTATCTATTTTAAAAGGAGAAGAAGAATTTATAGATATAATCCTTAAAAATATTCCAGTTGGTATAATTTATGCAGATAGAGACCTTTATGTTAAAAGGGTGAATTTTGCTGCAATTTATACTTTAAAGTTAAAAGAGGAGGAAATAAAGGAAAGCTCTCTTTGCAGGATATTTGAGGAACACGAACCTGGGGACCCAAATTGTATTTTTAGAAGAAGTATTGAGGAGAGAATCCCCCTTATAAAGAAAAATGTAGAAATAAAAAGAGGTGAAGAAACAATTCCTCTCTCACTTTCTTCAACTTTCATTTATGAAAAAGAAAGAATTAAGGGTTTTATACTTATGATTGAAGATATAAAAGAAGTGGTCGCACTTGAAGAACAGTTAAGAAGAACTGAAAGACTCTCAGCAATTGGAAGGATTGCAGCTCACATGGCACATGAGATTAAAAATCCACTTGCAAGTATATCAGTTGGTATTGAGTATATATATTCCAGTTTACAGGATGATGATCCAAAGAAAAAACATCTTGGAGTTATATTAAAGGAAATTTCAAGACTTGATAGACTTATTAAAAATCTCCTTTCCTTTGCAAGGAGACCTCCTCTTAAAAGAAAAAGGGTAAATATAAAAGAGATGATTGAAGAAATAGTAATTTTTTACAGCCAGGAATTCAGAGAGAAAAAAGTTGATTTTTATCTCAGTTTACCAGAATATGAGCTTATAGCCTATATTGATGAAGACCAGATGAAGGAAGTTTTGGAAAATTTAATAAGAAACGGATTAGAAGCAATGCCAGAAGGAGGGAAACTTACCTTACAGGCAGGTGAGAAAACAGGAGGGATAATATTTATAAGTATAGAAGATACGGGTGTGGGAATTGAACCCTCTGAACTTGCCCATATATTTGAACCCTTTTATACAACAAAAAAGGGAGGATCCGGTTTGGGGCTTGCAATAGTCCACAGAATTATTGAGGATCACGGAGCAAAAATATATGTAGAGAGCGAAAAAGGAAAAGGAACCAAATTCTTAATTGAATTACCTAAATAAAAACTTTAAAATATATATTGATATGAAAGAAGAAAAATGGAGAATACTTGTGGTAGATGATGAAGAGACTCTGGCTAATTTTATTGTAAAAAACATTACACAGGATAATCTTGATTATGAGGTGAGAGTAGCCCATAATGGCTCTGATGCCCTAAAAATAATTGAGGGGTTTTTACCTCATCTCATATTGCAGGATATAAGACTACCTGATACAACGGGAATTGAAATTTTAAAGGCAGCAAAGGCTCTTGATCCTGATATTCAGGTAATCATGATGACGGCCTACGCATCTCTTGAAAGTTCAATTGAAGCCTTAAAGGCTGGTGCTTATGATTATTTAATAAAACCCTTTAAAGTTGAAACCCTGAAAAATGTTATTAAAAATGCACTGGGAAAAAGAAAATTACAGGAAGAAAATAAAAGACTTCTTAATGAATTAAGTAGGCTAAACAAGGAACTTTCAATTGCAAATGAAAAATTAAAAGCTCAAAAAGCTGAAGTTGATAAAAAACTGGAAGAAAAAATTAATAAGTTATCAATTCTGCACCACTTAAGTGATAAACTTCAATCCGAACTTTACCTTGAAAAACTTATACCCCTTATAATTGAAGGAGCAATGGAAATAGCAGGGAAAAAAGACTGTGCCTTCCTTTTAAAAGAAAATTCTCACTTTTCTGTTAAAGAAGTTTACGGTTTTGATAACTTAATTAAAAGGGATGATAAACTTAACCTTGAAACAGAAAAGGAAAGTTTCTTAATTAAATATACGGAAGGGGATATAAGAGAAATAATGATTATTCCCCTTGAAACAAATGAAGGGGTTATTGGTGCTTTAATGATCGGTAACAGAATGGAAGAGAGTTTACAAGAGTTAAAAGAAGAACTATCAATTTATGCGAATCACGCTTCAGTCTCAATTCAAAATGCCATTCTCTTTAAAAAACTTGAAAGAAGCTATATAGAATCCCTAATGGCTCTTGTTAAAGCAACAGAAGCAAAGGATCCTTCCTTAAGGGGTCATTCTCAGAGAGTATCTGAACTTGCTGTTAAATTCGCTAAAAAGTTAAATTTAAACGAAGAAGATATTAAAAATATAAGATATGCAGCGCTTCTTCATGATGTTGGTAAAATTGGAATAAGGGAATATTTACTTGATAAACCTGGCACTTTAACAAGAGAAGAAATGGAATTGATGAAGGAACACATTCAAATAGGTCTTGAGATATTAAAGCCTATTGCCTTTTTAAAACCTGTTCTTCCCCTTATAAAATATCACCATGAAAACTGGGATGGATCGGGTTATCCTGATGGGTTAAAGGGCGATGAGATTCCATTAGGTGCACAGATTATTTCCATATGTGATGTTTATGATGCAATCACTAATGAAAGAAGTTATGCAGATAAATTAGATAAAAAGGAGGCAATAAAACTTTTAAGAGAATTAAAGGGATACAAATTTAAACCTGAAATTGTTGAAAAATTTATAGAAATGATGGAGGAGATTTGATGAAAAAATTAAAAATTCTTGTGGTGGAGGATGAGGGTCCTTTATCTTTCTTTGTTTCCCAGACATTAAAAGAGGAGCACGATGTAACTCTCGCAAGAACAGGAGAAGAAGCCCTTGAGAAATTTGTTCCAGGGGAGTATGATCTTATTATCACTGACATAAAATTACCAGGAATTTCAGGCCTGGAACTTCTGGCAAAAATTCAGATGCAGGACCCTGATATAAGGTCAATAGTTGTTACAGCTTATGATTCTTTTGAAACAAGGGAAAAAGTTAAAAATTTAAACGCGGATGCCTTTTTACCTAAACCATTTACAGTACAGACTCTGAGAGAAGCAATTAAAAAAATATTTAAAGAATAACTTACTTGAAAAAAAATTTTTTTTTAATTATAATTTATAATTAAGGGCCCGTAGCTCAACAGGCAGAGCAGCGGACTCATAATCCGTTGGTTGTAGGTTCGAGTCCTACCGGGCCCATTTTTTATTTTTCTTGAATTTTTCATTTAAAGAAGGAGAAATAGATCTTTCAGAACCAAAAATAATGGGTATTTTGAATGTAACCCCTGATTCCTTTTATGATGGGGGAAAGTATTTTGATTTAGATAAAGCTCTCGAAAGGGGTAAAGAAATTTTTGAGCAAGGTGCAGATATAATTGATATAGGAGGTGAGTCTTCAAGACCTTTTTCGGAGCCTGTGCCTCTTGAAGAAGAATTAAAAAGAGTTATCCCAGTTATTGAAAGATTAAGAAAAAAAATAGATATTCCAATTTCAATAGATACAAGAAAGTCAAAGGTGGCAGAAGAAGCTTTAAAAAGAGGAGCAAATATAGTTAATGACATATCAGGATTAAGGGATGACCCGGAAATGATAAAGATTGTTAAAAAATTTGATGCAGGTATAATAATAATGCATATAAGGGGAACACCAAAAAATATGCAGGAAAACCCCTTCTATGAGGATACCATAAAGGAAATTAAAGAGGAACTTAAAGAGAAAGTAGACTTTGCTTTAAAAAATGGGATTAAAAAAGAAAAAATAGTTATAGACCCAGGTATAGGTTTTGGAAAAAGGGTAATTGATAACCTTTTAATTTTGAAAAATATAGATGAATTTAAAGAGTTCGGGTTTCCTATATTAGTAGGTCATTCAAGAAAGTCCTTTATAGGGAAAATACTTGAATTAGAAAAACCTGAGGATAGATTAATAGGTACCCTTGCAGTTGCTGCCTATTTATTTTTAAAAAAAGTAAACATAATAAGAGTACACGATGTACTTGAAACTAAACAAGTTTTTAGAATTTTAGAATCTATACTAAATCCTAATGGGCATTAAAAGATAAAAGTAATGATTAGCGCCTTCCCCCTTTATTAAACTTGCACTTTCACTTCCAGTAATACCTATTTCTACCACATCTTCATCTATATGTCTTAAAATATCAAGCAAATAATGAGAGTTAAAACCAATTTCAATTTTATCTCCTTCATAGAAACCTTTTAACTTTTCATATCCTTCTCCTACCTCACCTGAGACTGCCCTTATAATTAACGATTCTGGCGAAAGAGAAAATTGTACAGGATGATTAGGAGGTGTAGTAAAAACTGATAGTCTTCTTAAACTTTCTATTAAATCTTCCCTTACAATTTTTAATCTGTAAGGAGTATCTGAGGGGACAACAGCTCTGTAATCAGGAAATTTATCATCAACAAGATTTACTATTTCATATCCATTGCTGAAATTAAACTGAACTTTAGTCTCAGAGAAAAATATTTTAATTGTTTCATTTTTGTATTCTTTAAGAAAATCAAAGCTCTTTGGATCCAGTAAATATTCACCTTCTACACCTTTATTTTCAATTTCTATCTCATAAACACCGAGTTTATGTGAATCAGAGGAAACAAAAGAAAGCTTATTCTTCTTTAAGTCCAGCAAAATATTGTTTAAAAATTGTCTTGAATCATTCTTTGCTACACAGAAGGAAACTTTCTCAATACCTTCTAATATTAAATTTGATGGGACCTCAATCCCTTCCTTTAACTCTATCTCCTCAATTGAGGGAAACTCCTCAGGCGGCTGAATAAAAAAACTGTATTCACCAAGGGAAGTATGAATTAAAAGTTCCCTTTCATCTCTTTTCTCTATTAAAATTTTTTCATTTTTAATTCTTGAAGCTATTTCCTTTAATTCTTTTCCTTTTATACAAATTGCTCCTTCCTCCTCAACATCCGCCTTTCCCTTAACTTTTAAAGAAAAGTTTAAATTTGTGGAAAAAAGATTAACTTCGTTTCCCTTTGTCTCTAACTTTATGTTTTCAAGAATTGGTAATGCTGCCTTTGATGGAATAGCATGATATACACTCTCAATCATTTTCAAAAAGTCTTCTTTTAAAATTTTAAATCTCATAATTAGTTTTATATTTTAAGGATTTGAACCTTGTTAAATATATATTTATAATTATATTATTAAGTTTGTGGAAATTTAAAATCATTAGGTGTCTCTAAAAAAAATTCAATGTGGAAAAATATTGGAAAAATTAATAAAATACTTTTCCACATTTTTTCTACACTCTTTTTAACATTTTTTCAATTTCCATAATATCTTCTTTTAATTTTTCGTTTTTCTGAATCTGGGATTCAATTTTATTTATTGCATGTAAAACAGTTGTATGGTCTTTATCAAAGTATTTTGCAATTTCCACTACAGTCATATTGAAAACATTTTTCATTATAAACATGCTTACCTGTCTTGCTTGAACCAGCTCTTTTTTTTGTTTCTTTCCAGTTATTTCAGTTTTTGGAATATTGTAATATTCAGAAACCACTCTTACTACATCATCAGGCTCATTTATAGCTGCTGAAGAGAATATATCACTTAGATATTTTTGAGCCATTGGAAGAGTTATTTTTATTCTTTTAAGAGACTGTATTGCATATAATTTTGCTATACAACTCTCAAGAAGTCTTACATTCTTCTTTACATTTCTTGCTATTAATTCTAAAACATCCTCAGAAATTTCAAGCCCCCTCTCTTCAGCCTTAAGTTTTAAAATAGCGAGCCTTGTTTCATATTCAGGAGGCTTTATATCAGTTACAAGCCCCCAGGAGAATCTGTCCACAAGTCTTTCTGCTATGTTATCCATTTCCCAGGGTGCTCTATCTGCAGTGAGGACCACCTGTTTTTTTTCATTATAAAAAGAGTTAAATATATGGAATAAAGCTTCCTGAGAAAATTCAGCTCCAGAGAGAAAGTGAATATCATCAATCAAAAGCACATCAAAACTTCTTATTTTGCTTCTAAATTCATTCATTTTTCTTTTTTGAATTGCATCAACAATTTTAGATATGAGTTCCTCAGTTGTTAGTAATAAAATCTTGAAGTTCTTTTTTCTTTTTAAAATATCATTACCTATAGCATGAAGAAGATGTGTTTTTCCAAGACCAACCCCACCATAAATAAATAGGGGGTTGTACTCATGCCCCGGTGCATGAGCTACAGCCCTGGCAGTAGTGTAAGCCATTTCACTATTTTTCCCTGGAACAAAATTTTCAAAAGTATAAACAGGATTTAATCCATAATGAATTCCCTCCCTTTTAATTTCCTCATCTTTGACTTTTATATTCTTGATTTCCTCAGCTTTTCCATCCCCTTTAATTTCAAAAACTAACTCAATCATTGGATAATCAAGGTCAGAAAGTATTCTTTTTAACTTCGCCCCAAAAGCCTTTTCTATTATGTCCTTAGTATACTCATCAGGACAGAAAATCTTAAGCTTGTGATCTTCCTCAATATCTCCACCATTTACCTTTTCAAATAATCTGAATTCCTGTTCAGAAAGCTCCTTTTTCAATTTTTCAACCATTTTTTCCCACAAGGTTTTACCTTTCATTTATTTACTCCTTTTTATTCGAGGAATTGAACCTCTTTAAATTTTTTTAAATTTTTCCACAAAGATTTCCACATTATATTTTATAAAAATCTGACTCTATTACAATCAGATAATTAAAATGTTCAAAAAATTTCCACATAGATATTTTTTTTATTTTTTTAAAATCTTGTTGTTTTGCAGTTTTTTTATCATTTTTTTCTCTTAAAAAAAATTTTTTTTTATAAACATGGTTCATAAATAATTATTAATGTTTTTTAGTTTAATTTGTCAATCAGATATAGAGGAGATTGAATTTTCTATCTGAGATTTTTGCTCTTATTTCATTATCCTTAAGTTTAAAAACCTCTCCATCCAATTGAATGAATATTTTTTCTTTTAATTTTATATTTATATCTTCTCTTTTAAAATAAATACATTCTGGTAAAGAAAGGTGTGTTCCCTTAATTGCATGGGGCAATTTTTTAAAAACATTTATCTTATCCATATCTTTAATAATACATATAGAAAGTTTATTATCAAAGGGAGAAGCATCTGGAAATAAATAGAAACCACCACCCAAATATTTCCCTATACCTAAACCCAGAATCAAATATTTCCCTTTTAAAACTTTCTCCCTATCTTCTATTTCCATCTCATAGGAAATTTTTCCCCTTAACTCTATAAAAAGTGAAAGAAGATACCTCAATAAACCTCTTAGAGACCTTATTTTAAGAGCTCTTTTTGCAATTTTAGCGTCAAAACCAATGCCTGCTGCATTCACAAAAAAATATCTTTTATTTTTAGTTATTACTTCACCCGTATAGGTACTTTTAATAATTCCTCTTTTAAAAACTTCATAAAAAAATGAAAGATCCTTTTTATTTCGAAAAATTGTTTTTATAAAATCATTACCTGAACCAGAAGGAAAAAGAGAAAAAGGAATATTAAAATTTTTTGGTATATTATTTATAATGTGAAAAAGTGTTCCATCACCCCCTAAAACAATTATTTTGTTTACCTTTTTTTCCCATAATCTTAATAAATTTTCCCTAATATTTTTACCTTTTTCCAGAATTTCAATAAAATAACTATATCTATCAACTTTCAATTTTTCCTTTAACCATTTTAAAATTTTATTAGATTTTCCTGAACCTGAATAAGGGTTAAGAATTATTCCGACTCTAATCTTTTTTCTCTTCTTTTATATCCTTTTCAAAAAGTTCTTTTTTTAACTCTTTTTCAATTTCCTCAAATAGTTTTTTGTCTTCTTCAAGAATTTTTCTTACATTATCTTTTCCCTGACCAAGTTGTCTCCCTTTATAAGCATACCAGGCTCCTGATTTCTGAATAATTCCTTTTTCCACAGCAAGATCAATTAATTCACTTTCCTTTGATATTCCTTTTCCATATAAAATATCAAAAGTAGCCTCTTTGAAAGGTGGTGCGAGTTTATTTTTAACGACCTTTACCTTCACTCTATTTCCTATTACTTCCTCATCTGATTTAATTGTTTCAACTTTCTTTATTTCAAGCCTTAAAGAAGCATGGAACTTTAAAGCAAGGCCTCCTGGAGTTGTTTCAGGATTTCCATATAAAACCCCTATTCTATGTCTTATCTGGTTTATAAATATCGCACAGGTTTTTGATTTATTTAAAACTCCTGCCAGTTTTCTCATAGCCTGGGACATAAGCCTTGCCTGAAGTCCCACATGGGCTTCTCCCATTTCACCTGTTATTTCTGCTTTTGGAACAAGGGCAGCAACTGAATCAACAACTATTAAATCCACAGCTCCTGAACGAACAAGAGTTTCTGCAATTTCAAGAGCCTGCTCCCCTGTATCTGGTTGAGAAATCCATAATTCAGAAAGATTAACACCAAGTTTTTCAGCATAAACAGGGTCAAGAGCATGTTCAGCATCTATAAAGGCTGCAATCCCACCCTCTTTTTGAACCTCAGCAATTGCATGTAGTGCAAGGGTTGTTTTTCCAGAAGCCTCAGGTCCAAAAATTTCAATTATTCTTCCCCTTGGATAACCACCTATTCCAAGTGCAAGGTCAAGGGATATTGAACCTGTAGAAATTACCGGTACTTTTATTAATTCTCTCTCTCCTAATCTCATTATTGCTCCCTTACCATGAACCTTTTCTATTTGCTTTATAGCCATCTCAAGTGCTTTTTTTCTATCATCCTTCATAATTATTCCTCAAATTTTTTAAATAAAAGAGAACAGTTATGCCCCCCGAAACCAAAAGAATTTGAGAGAGCATACTTTATATCTACTTCTCTTGAACCCTCTTTAACATAATCAAGGTCACATTCAGGATCAGGAACTTCAAGGTTAATTGTTGGGTGGACCTTTTTATGATAAATTGAAAGGGCAGTAACAGCAGCTTCAAGTGCTCCGGCTCCACCTAATAAATGTCCTACCATACTTTTTGTTGAATTTATTGGCACCTTATATGCTCTTTCTCCCATAAGTTTCTTGATCGCAAGGGTCTCAGCTACATCACCCCTTGGTGTTGCTGTTCCATGAGCATTTATATAATCTATTTCCTCTGGATTTACTCCTGCGTCCTCACATGCCATCTTCATTGCTCTATAGGCTCCCTCTCCATCAGCACAGGGGGCTGTAATATGGAATGCATCCGCTGTTGCTCCATAGCCTATTAGTTCTGCATAAATTCTTGCTCCTCTTTTTATAGCACTTTCCTTTTCCTCAAGTATTAGAACAGCACATCCTTCACCCATAACAAAACCGTCTCTTAATTTATCAAATGGTCTTGAAGCTTTTTCTGGCTCATCGTTTCTTGTTGATAGAGCTTTCATATTTCCAAATCCAGCAATAGCTATTGGGGTTATAGGAGCTTCTGCACCCCCCACTACCATTGCTTTGGCATAACCCTTTTCTATTATTAACTTTGCTTCACCAAGAGCATGGGCACTTGAAGCACATGCGGAAACAACACAAAAATTAGGACCTTTAAAACCGTATTTTATTGAAATTACACCAGAAGCCATATCTGGTATCATCATAGGAACAAGAAAAGGAGAAACCCATTTTGCCCCCTTTTGCACCATTTTCTTGATTTCCTCCTCAAGGGTAATAATTCCACCAATCCCTGAAGAAATTATAACGCCAACTTCTTCACCTTTATAAGGAAATCCCTTATCCCATCCAGCATCTTTAAGTGCCTCTTCTACAACATAAAGGGAATAAATTACAAAAAGATCCTGTCTTTTTATTTCTTTTGGAGAAAGTCTATCTGTTGGATCAAAATTTTTTATTTCAGCTGCAATTTTTGATGGAAAATCAGAAACATCAAATTTTTCAATAACTTTTACTCCACTTTTCCCTTTCAGTAAATTATTGAAATTTTCATCTTTTGTTTTACCAAGGGAAGTAAGAATACCTATCCCTGTTACAACAGCCCTTTTCATGTTTTTAATTTACTTTCAATATACTCAACTGCATCCTTAACTGTTCTTATCTTTTCTGCATCTTCATCCGGTATCTCAATACCAAATTTTTCCTCTATCTTCATTACAAGTTCCACTACATCAAGAGAATCTGCTCCAAGATCCTCCTGAAATCTTGCTTCTAATGTTACCTGTTCTGGTGTTACATTCAGTTCTTCCACAATTATATCCCTTAGAGTGTTAAAAACATCCATTAAATAACCTCCTTTTAACAAAAGGAATTGAACCTGTTGAAAAAAAATTATAATTTTATTAAAATATAAAAAGCAAATTAAACTTTGCCGGGGTGACGGAACCGGTAGACGTAGGGGACTTAAAATCCCCTGGGGGAAACCCCGTGCGGGTTCGAGTCCCGCCCCCGGCATAAATTTTTTATGAGCGCAAGAAAAATATTTACACTTAGAAATATTATCGCTGTAATACTTGCAGGAGCACTCGGTGATATAATGGGAGTTATCTTAAAATATTTTTTACCCCCCTCTCCTGCAAGGGAAGCAATACTTTATAATGCTAAGGTTGGAATAGATGAGATAAAATTAAATTTAATGATAATTAATTTAAAATTTGGATTTATATTCACAATTAACTTATTAACCTTTGTTCTAATTTTCCTTATGATTTACTTACTCCAGAAAATTTGAGAGATACCTCTTTTATTTTACTCGGAGCAGGCAAAGGAAAAAGATTTGGAAAACCAAAAATATCTTTAAAACTCAATAATAAACCAATTTACCTTTCCCTTATAAATAAACTTTCTAATTTAAAATTCATAGGTGAAATTATCTTTGTGTGTCCCAAAAAATATGTAAAAGATATAAAGAAAGAAATTGATAAAGAAAATTATAAATTAAAAATTAAAGTGGTAGAAGGTGGTAAAACGAGGTGTTTAAGTATGGAAAAGGGTGTTAAAAATGCCTCTTATAATTATTTGTTTATACATGACCTTGCCCGTCCCTTTTTTTCTTTGAAACTTTTAAGTAAAATGAGGAAAAAACTTTCTGAAAAAGAAATTATTGTTCCCTTTTATACTCCATCTGACACTGTTTTTTATGAAGATGAAAAAATTGAAAGAGAGAAAATTAAATTAATTCACACCCCACAGGCAACAAGAAAAGATTTAATTTTAAAAGCTCTTCAAAAAACTAAAAGAAGAGATTTCCCTGATGAAAGCACTCTTTTAAAAGAAGTTTTAAATATAAATCCCTTTTTTATAAAAGATTCTTTTTTTAACTTTAAAATTACCTTTGAAGAAGATCTGAAAAATATGCAAGAATTCCTTAATTTATTTTCATTTAAAATAGGTCTCGGGTTTGACTCCCATAAATTGGTAAAAGGTAAAGGTTCCCTCTATATAGGTGGTTTAAGTGTTAAAAGGGGAATTTTTGCCCTTGGACACTCTGATGGTGATGCTGTTATACATTCCCTTTGTGATGCTTTACTTGGTGTTTTGGGGAGAGGAGATATAGGTGATTTTTTCCCTGATACAGATAAAAGATGGAAGAATAAAAGGTCAAAAATTTTTTTAAAAAAAATAATGAATCTTTTTAAAAAAGAGAGTTACGATATTATTAACATAGATATAACTATACTTCTTGATGAGCCCAAATTGGGTGAAAAAAAGAAAAAGATAAGGGAAAACCTTGCAAAAATTATGAATATAGAACCTGAGAGGATAAATATAAAAGCAAAAACATCTGAAGGTCTTTTTAAGGATTTTATCTTTTCTTACACAATTCTTACAGCAAAATCCTCTGTTTAGAGCTTTAAGGTTAAAATTCCCTCCTTGGTTGAATAAAAGATTTTTTCACCTACTTTAATATAAAAATTAATTCCGGTCTTACTAATTTTTTCTAATATTTCTCTTAATTCCTTAAATTCTTTCTCATCAAGTATAAGATCAGGTTCAGGGATAAAGTTCTTTAAATCACCTGATAATATTTTTATGTTCTTGATTAAAGGTTCAATATTTTCTTCTTTTATTCTAAATCCGCAGGCAAAGGGATGTCCACCAAATTCTTCAAATAAAAAAGATGTTTCCCTTAATAACTTTAAAACCGAAAGAGGTGGTTTTGATCTTGCTTCACCTATCCATTCATTATTTTTTCTTGTTATGCATATTGAAGGAAAATTATTTTCCTTCAAAAATCTTCCTGCTATCCATCCTGCGTATCTTGGATTTATATTTTTTGATATAATAAAGTTAATGTTATTTTCAGTATAAATTGAATTTTTTGAAATAAAAAGAGATTCTTCAAAATTTTTTTGCTCTTCAATATATGTTGAAATTATTTCTCTCATTATTTTCTTTTTCCCCAAAACCTCACTTTCTCTTAAAAAATCTAAAATTAAGTGAGTACCATTCCTTGCAGGAATAAGGGGAATAATCTTTGATATTTCCTTGAATTGAGGAGGCTTCATATTTACCTCGTTAAAAATTTTATAAATTTCAGTTTCCGGGAAAATAGATTCACTTTTATTTAAAACATACTGATTTACTGAGCAAATAGGAACTTTATCTGATAAAACAGAGAGTCCTGATAGATAAACAAAATCAAAAAATTTCTTTTCTTTCCATAAATTTTCTCCGAATTTTTTAAAAAGTAAAATAAAAATTAAAACACCATTAGACAAAAAGGGAAACCCTTTCCCTTTAAAAGGATGTATTAAATTTTCCTCTTCAAAATTACCTTCAAAATGATGGTCAATAACAAAAACATCAAAGCCGAGTTCTCTCAAATGTTTGATTTCCATTACATTTGAAAGACCACAATCCACTGTAATTAAAAAGTCAAAATTCTCATCCTTTAACCTTTCAATTACTTTATCAGATATTCCATAGGATTCATTCTCTCTTGAAGGAAGGTAAGTTTTAAAGTTAAGACCTATTTCTTTAATAAGAATTTCCATTCCAAAAAGAGAGGCTATGCCATCCACATCCTCGTGACCTATGATGAGAATTTTTTCCCCAATTTCTTTTTTTTCTTCTAAAATTTCAAAAAATCTTTCTATATTTTCATATTGGTAAAAGCTCGGCTCAAGGTCAGGTAATAGTAATTTAGGATTTTCTATTAACCTTTTTATAAGATCATTTCCTTCCATTTTTCTAATATTTTAAGAGCTGTTTTTTCCCAAGTAAAATTTTTTGCAATTTCGTAACCTTTAAGAACTTTGTTTTTAATATTCTCCTCACTTTCTTGAAGAAAATAAATTATACCCTCTTTTATGTCATTTTTATCAAATCCTTTTAAATAAAAAATACCATCTTGAGCAAACTCTTTAAAAACTGGAAGAGGTGTAGCTATTACAGGTTTTTTTGAAATCATTGCTTCAAGAACAGGAAGACCAAAACCTTCGCAGAAGCTCGGGTAAATAAAAGCAACACAATTTTTATATAGAAAAAATATTTCCTCCTGAGTTAAATTTCTTTTTAACCAGATTACATTACTACCTATTTCTCTTTCAATTTCTTCAAAACCAAATCCCCTTTCACCTGCTATTAAAAGGTAAAATTCTTTTAAACTCAATTCTTTAAAAGCTCTAACAAGATTAATGAGATTTTTTCTCTTTTGAACCGTTCCTACAAATAAAAAGAATTTTTCAGGAACATCAAAGGTTTTTGTTATATCTTCAGGAATTTTAACTCCAGGATAAACAACTTTAATTTTATCTTCAAATCCATAAAATTTTTTTATACTTTCCTTTGTAAATTCCGATGGAACAAAAATAACATCTGATTTTAAAAGGGCTCTTTTTACTTTTTTCCTTGCAAGTTTTATTGAATTAGAAGGAAATAAAGAAGGTTCTGTTTCAAAACATATATCATGAATTATCGTGCTTATAATCTTAAATCTTTTTAAAAAAGGTATTCTCCCATCTGGACCTAAATAAACATCTCCTTTAGAGAAAATTAATCTTATAAAAGGTTTTTCTATTTCAATTACCTCTTCTCCCATTTTTTTAAATTCCCTTATAAGATTCAAAGTAAAAACCTGAATTCCAGAAAAGGTGTATCTTAAAGGAGTTATATCTATAAAAATTTTCATTATTAATAAGGAAATTTTTTAAATTTTTTTCTAATTTTAACACAAAATTCAATGTATAAATTTTTAATTAAATTTTTGAATTTCAAAATTTTAAGAAAATCTTTAAGTACAAAGTATTTTCTGAAAGGTTTTTTAGTTTTTAAGTAATAAAAATCAAAATAACTTATTTTTCTTTCATTTTTTTCCTCCTTTATTTTTTCAAGAAAATTTTTTACCCTGTTAAAATAAGTGTGCTCTTTCAAAACTTTTTCCTTTCCCCTTTTTCTCTTTTCTTCCCATTCTTCTTTATTTTCTAAATAGAATTCTATTTTTCTAAAAATATCTTTTATGTTTTTGTAAATAACTATTTCCTCTTCCTTAAAAATTTCATCAAGGTGTTTTATATAGGGTGAAAAAAGAAGACAGCCACAGGCAGGAACTTCAAAGGTTCTCATATTTATATCCTTTCTAACAGGTAAGTTAAAACCCAGTTTGCCCTTACTTTGCATTTTTGCCATTTCTTCAAGATATATCTTTTCCATTACCTTTAACTTTATTCCCTTTAAATTTTTTTCAATTTCTTTAAAAAATTTTTCCCTTTCTTTATTTAGGTGTCCTATAAAAACAATATCATATTCCTTTTCATTAAACCATTCTTTATGTATTTCAGGATCACAGGCAAGGGGTAAAAAAAGAGGAGTTAATCCATATTTTTTAAACCATGGGATAAGAGATTTTTGTGCCACAAAAACATAATCAAAGAGTTTAGCAAAATTTTTATGCCAGATAAAATTTAAGTGGTTATCAATAAGCCAGCATGCCTTTTTAACCTTTACCTCATTTATATCCTCAATCCAGAAACCATTTCCAGGATCTGTTTCAACGTAAATAAATAGATCAGGTTCAAATATTTCTTTAAATATTTTTTTTAAGGTTATTTTTCTTGAATTTATAAAATAATCTGTCCCTTCGTTATATGATATAAAGATTGTATCAGGATTTATTCTTTTGAGATATTTATAAAAATAACTAACAGTAGCATAGGGTTTATACCCTGAATAAAGAATTATTTTCATCTTCACTAAGGGAAATTCCTATGAAATAAAAAAGGGGCAAAAAAATTTCCTCAGCAAAAATATTTATTTCAAAAAAGCCATGAATAAGAAAGGCTAAAAGGTTTGTAAATGTTAAAAAAGATAAAAGTGTTTTTTTTGAATATAAGGTTTTTAAAAGATAAAAATAAATGGAATATAAAATTAAAAAACCTATAATTCCAAAATAAAAGATTACCTGGAGGAAACTGTTATGAAAGTGGTTCATTTCTTTTAAAATTTTAATGCTTTCTTCCTTATATTTGTTTTTGTCAAGGGTTTTAATCCATTCTTCTGTGTAGACTCTTCCGTATCCAAAAATTGGTTTTTTAAAAAAGAATTCAGGAAAAGCTTTTATTAAAAGAGTTCTTTTTTCTATACTTTCCTTTCTTAAATCAATTTTTCTTATATTAAGAGGATTTTTTATTAAAAATAGAATCAGAAATAAAGTAAAAATTAAAAAAATTGGGAAAATTATTTTTTTCTTTAATTTAAAAATTAAAATTATTGTTGAAATAAAAAGAGAAAAAAGAGCTCCCCTTGAATCTGTTAATAAAAGAGCTGTTATAAGCACAAAAAAGGCAAATAGATAAAAAAATTTTTCTTTTTTCTTAGAGGTTAAGGCAAAGCCCACTGAAAAGGTAAGAGGAATAATTAAAAAGCCTGAATAGGTCAAAGGATGAAGAAAAAAACCGTGAGCCCTAATTTCATCACCTTTTCCCTTTAAAATTTGAAAGAAGGAATAGAAAGCACTTAAAAGGGAAAATAAAATAAAAATTTTTAAAATTCTTTTCCTTTTTTTATATCCCTGAAAAATAAATATAGTGGAAGGAATTGCAAGGTAAAATAAAAATTCCCGGATTTTTTTCAAGCTGTATAGGGGATTATAGGAAAAAATAGAAGAAAATATATAGGAAATAAAAAAAAGAAAAAGAAAAATATAAAAAAACCTGTATTTTTTTGAGAAGTTTAAAAATTCCTTAAATTTTAAAAGTGGAGATATTATAAGAAGAATAAACAAAACTGATGAAACTGAAACAGATAAGGGAAAAAAAATGGGAGGTATAATGGAAAAAAATTCTGCAAGGATTTTCATTTTGAAATTATAAAAATTTAGAATAATAAAATGCATTCTAAATTAATTTATTTGATTCTTTCCTACCTTTCAGGTTCTGTTCCATATGGGTTTATATTTGTGAAAATTTTTAAGGGTGAGGATATTAGAAAATTCGGAAGTGGTAATATAGGTGCTACAAATGTTTTCAGGTTTGATAAAAAGATCGGTATTTTAACTCTCATTTTTGATATAAGCAAAGCCTTTTTCCCAACTTTTTTTGCTTTAAGACTTTTTTCCTTTGATTTTGCAAGTTTAGTTGCCTTTTTAACTGTTTTGGGTCATATAACTTCTCCTTTTCTTTTATTTAAAGGTGGAAAGGGTGTTGCCACTTTATTTGGAGCCTTTTTAGCTTTAATTCCTTTTCCCATATTAATAGGTGCTATAGTTTTTTTTACAGTTATTCTTCTATTCAGAATGGTTTCCCTTGGCTCACTTTCTGCTTCTCTTACTGTTTTAATTGTAAGTATATTTATTGAAAACTACCCTCTTTACTTTGATATTTTACTTTTTATAACAGTAGTTTTTATTTTCTTTGCTCACAGGTCAAATATTAAAAGAATAATTGAGGGTAAGGAAAGAAAAATTAGTTTTAGGTGAATCCTTATAAGAATTTTATTATTGGAATTGAAGATTTTGAGGAAGGATTTGAAATTGTTAAAAACATAAAACCTTTTGCTATTTTTTTAAAGAGTTCTTTTAGGAATAAAGATTTAAAAGAAATTAAGGAATTTATAAGAGATTTAAAAAATTTTGCTCAATACGATTTAAAAATTGCCACAGACCAGGAAGGTGGATATGCTTCATGGATTCTTACTGGTTTCCCTTCACCTAAGGAATGGAGCAAAATGCCTTTTATAGAGTTCGAAAAAGATGTAAGAGAAATGGCAAGGAAAATGAAGGATCTGGGTATTGATATAAATTTTGCTCCCTGTGTTGATATTTGTTTTGATAGTGAAAATGAAATTATATGTAAAAAGGGAAGAAGTTTTGGAAATGATCCTAAAATTGTGTCAGAGTATTCCCTTAAATTTTTTAGAATAATGAAGGAAGAAGGAGTTTCTTGCTGTGCTAAGCATTTTATAAACCAGGCAAGAGCAAAGGAAGATCCTCACAGAGAGCTTCCTGTTTCATATTGTTTTCTTTTGGAACTTGAGAAAGATTTTTTCCCCTATAAAGTTTTAATAAAAAATGGTATTGAGTATGTAATGGCTGGATTTATTAAATATGAAAAGATATCAGAACATCCTGTTTTATTCTCTGAATTTTTTTTAAAGGAAATTTTAAGAAAAAAACTCTTATTTAAAGGTAAAATAATAACTGATGATTTATTAATGGGAGGTATAAAAAAATATTACTCTTTAAAGGAAAGTATTGAATTTTCTTTAAAAGCAGGTTGTGACCTTATTTTAATTTCTAAATTTTCAGAAATCTTTTGAAAATTCTATAAGTTTAATCATAAAATTTTTTCATATGAGAAAATTTCTTTTCATTTTTCCAAGTATTTTATTTTCTCTTTCCCTTTCACCAGGAGATTTTCCCTTTGCAAAGAATCTTTCAAGAGGTGAGTTTAAATTTGACATAAGGTTTCAAAAAAAAGGTGGCCTATTATTTTCCCTTGATGCTAGTATCCTTGATAAATTTTCTTTTGGTGTGAGGTACGGAGGACTTGGTATTGTGGGAGATCAAGAAGTAGAGTTTTATCCATTACCAGGTATTAATGTATCTTATCTTCTTATTGAGGAATCTATTTATTTACCTTCTGTTTTATTTGGTATTGAAACACAGGGTTTTGATGAATACTTTGAGTTAACAGAAAGATACTTTGTTAAATCAAGGGGTATTTTTCTTGCTATGAGTAAGGATTTAAATATTTTAAGTGGATTTATTTTAAATGGAGGAATAAATAGAACCTTTGAAACCAAGGATGAAAAAAATGGAATGGATGTTTTTTCTTCCCTTATTTTAAATTTTTCCCCTGAATTTTCAATATTTTCAGAATATTCCTTTGGTTTTAATGATCCAATTCACGAAAACGGGATTTTTAATGCTGGGTTCTTTTTTAATCTTCAGGATCAATTTTTCTTTTCTTTTTCTTTCAGAGATCTTTTATCAGATAACCATATAAGAACCTTTTCTGTTGGTTATAAAGGGTACCTTTGAGAAAGCTTAAAGTCGGGGTAATTGGTGTTGGTTATCTCGGCTCAATTCATGCTAAGTTATTAAAGGAAATTGAAGAAGCAGAACTTATCGGAGTTTATGATATAAGGGAGGAAAGGACAAAGGAGGTTGCAAGAGAGCTTTCAGTTTATCCTGCTAAAACTCCCTATGATCTTATGGAAAAAGTTGAGGCTATAACCTGTGCTGTTCCCACACTTAATCATTATGAAGTTGGTTTAATGGTTTTAAAGAATAATAGGCATTTATTTATGGAAAAACCTTTAACAACTAAAATAAGTGAAGCAAAAAGACTTATAAAGGAAGCGGAAAGTAGAAATCTAATTTTGCAGGTTGGATTTGTTGAAAGGTTAAACCCTGGTATTTTGAGTGTAAGGGATATAATAAAAAATCCAATGTTTATTGAGGCAGAGAGACTATCTACCTTTGTGGGAAGGGGAACAGATGTGGATGTAATTCTTGATCTTATGATTCACGATATAGATCTTCTCTTTATTTTTAAAGAATCAATAATTAAGAAAGTAGATGCAGTTGGTGTGCCTGTTATAACTGATAAGATTGATATTGCAAATGTGAGGATAGAATTTGAGGATGGCTCTGTTTGTAATTTAACAGCTTCAAGGATTTCAAGGGAGCCTTTCAGAAAAATCAGGTTTTTCCAGAAGGATACATATATATCAGTTGATTTAAAGGAAAAGGATGCACAGGTATATATAAAGAGAAATTCTCAGATTTTGCCCTATCCTGTTGATGTTATAAATATCAATCCACTTAAAGAAGAATTAAAAAGTTTTGTAAGAGCTTGCTTATATAAGGAAAAAGTTCTGGTTGATGGCAGAGAAGCTTTAAAAAGTTTAAAGCTTGCACTCAGAATAAAGAAAATAATTGAAAATAACTTAAAGAGGATAAAATTTTGAAAAAGATTGGTAAATTTCTTTACAAAAATAGGGATAAAACAGGAATACCCTTTTTTATAATAATTTTATTTTTTGTAAATCCTAATGTAAAAAATTTTTTTCTTTCACTTCCTCTTTTAATTTTAGGTGAGCTTTTGAGAATTTACAGTTTAATGTATGCAGGTGAAGCTACAAGAGCAAAAGATCTTAAAGCTAGCTTTCTTGTCACAGGTGGTCCTTATGCTTTTTTAAGAAACCCAATATATCTTGGAAATTTTTTCATATCCCTTTCTATTATGATTTTTTATAACCCCCCCATATATTTCTTTTTACTTTTTATCTTTCTCTTTTTCCTTCAGTATTTTCTTATAGTTCTTGAGGAAGAAAATTTTCTTGAAAAGGAATTTGGAGAAGAATACAGAATTTATAAAAAAAATACATACAGATTTTTTCCAAAATTAAAACCTTATTCAAAAAGGACAAGAAAGTTATATAATTTTTTTGAAGTTTTTAAATTTGAAAAATCAACTATTTTTTTAATTCTTTTTCTTATTCTTTTAGGTTTTTTGATAATTTATTTAAAATGAAAATACTTTTTGTAGCCGGTGAAATTTCTGGTGATAAGAATGCTTCTTATTTAATTGAAAAGATTTTAGAAAAAAGAAAAGATATTGAGATTTTTGCCTATGGCGGTAAAGAAATGGAGAAAAAAGGTGCTGTTCTTATAAAAGATATAACAGAAAAAGCAGTTGTTGGATTTACAGAAGCAATAGGTATAGTAGGCTTTTTTAAAAATTTACTAAAAGAAATTATATACTTTGTTATAAAAAATGATATAAAAAAAATAATTCTTGTTGATTTTCCTGGTTTCAATTTGATTCTTGCAAAACATTTAAAGAAAATAAAAAGGGAAGTTTTTTACTATATTCCCCCTCAGGTCTGGGCCTGGGGCTCTTGGAGAATAAGGGATTTAAGAAGATATACTGACAGGGTTTTATCAACCTTTCCTTTTGAAGCAGACTTTTTAAGAAAAAAGGGGGTTCCCGCTTTTTTTGTAGGCACTCCTATTGCAGAAAGAATTAATTGGAATTTAAATAAAGAAAAATGGATTATCTTCCTTCCAGGCTCAAGAAAAAAAGAAATAAAAAGACATATTATTGATATGATAAAAATAAGGGATTATATAGAAGAAGATTTTAAAGACTATAAATTTTTAATATCCATTATTTATCCTGAAAAAGAGATTTTAGAGAAGATAAAAAATAAGTTTGAAGTTATAGATAAGGATCCAACCCCTTATATAGAAAAATCTAAATTTGCTATAACAGTTAGTGGTACAGCTTCTCTTGAATGTGCCCTTGCAGGGACTCCTATGGTTGTAATTTATAAGGTATCAGAACTCACATATTACCTTGCCAGAATTTTAACAAAAGTTCCCTATGTGTCTCTTGTTAACATAATAAGTGGAAAGAAAATAATACCTGAATATATTCAACATATAAAACTTAAAGATATAAGAGATTTTTTAGTTTCACTTTCTCAGGATGAAAAAAAATTAGAAAGAATTTTGTGTGAACTTGAAACGATAAGAAAAATACTCTCTAACAATGAAAAATTTAATCCAGTTTATTTAATACTAAATAGTATAAATGGAAAATAGTATTTATAATGGTTTTAAAAAATAATTTTTGAAAATGTGTTCTTTCAACATTAAGACTTGACAAATCTTTTCTTTTATGTTATAATTAAATATGAACCCGGGGGACGGAAAATCTTTAAAATCAAAAAAAAAACAAAAAGGAGGTAAAATATGAATAAAGCTGAACTTATCGACCATGTTGCCAGTAAGGCAAAAATAGCAAAAAAAGCCGCAGCAGCGGCTGTTGATGCTTTTATTGATGCAGTAAAACAAACCCTTAAAAAGGGAGATGAGTTAAGACTTGTTGGATTTGGAACTTTTGGAGTTAAAAAGAGAAAACAGAGAAAAGGAAGAAATCCAAGAACAGGGGCAGAAATAACAATTCCTGCCCAGAAGGTTCCTTTCTTCAGACCTTCTTCAGAGCTTAAAAACCTTGTAAAGAAGTAATATAATTAGAAAACCGTCCCCCGGTTCTAAAATCTTCTACTTTATTATATTTTTCCTATTTCCTTATTTAATTTCCTTATTTTTGCCTCTTTATTTAAGAGAAATAAGATTTTTTTCTCTTTTTGTTTCATTTTTTTTGTTTTTTTATTCCCTTCTATTTTTAGAAAATTTTCCCTTATATAGGTTTTATAAAAAAATTATTAATGAGGAGAAGTTTTTATATATAATAAAATTTTCAACTCTTTCTCTTTCTGCTGTTATTTTTAACATTTCTTTTAAAAATTTTTATATTTCTCTTTTTTTCCTTGTTATTTCTTTTTATTATATTAAGAAGTGAAAAAAATTCCCTTTTTTGTAATTATAGGAAGGGTTAATGTAGGAAAGAGCACCCTTTTTAATTCAATAGTTGGCAAAAATATAGCTGTAACCCACAGGTTACCTGGAATTACAAGGGATATTTTAAGAAAGAGAGTTGTATATGATGACAATATTTTTGAGGTTTGTGATACAGGTGGTCTTTTTGGTCCTGAGGATGAGTTAAAAGAAGAGGTAAAATCAAAGGTTTTCAAAATAATAGATGAGGCTGACCTTTTTCTCTTTGTAGTTGACGCTAAGGAAGGTTTAACAGAGGGAGATAAAGAGATCATGAATTTGCTGAGAACTAAAAATAAACCAATCTATCTTATCATAAATAAAATAGATGCTAAAGATAAAAATCTTCTTGATTTTTATGAACTTTCAATACCTCAAGAGAAAATTTTTAAAATATCAGCTACTCAAAAGTGGGGTATTTCAGAGTTAATTGAAAGTCTAATTAAAGAGTTCCCCTGTAAGGAAAGTGAAGAGAAAAAAATTCCTGTAACAATAATCGGAAGACCAAATGTGGGGAAGTCCTCACTCTTAAATTCCCTTATAGGAGAAGATTATGCTATTGTATCACCTGTTCCAGGAACAACAAGGGACCCTGTTGAAGCTTTTAAAGATGAATTTATATTTATTGATACTGCAGGAATTAGAAAAAAATTTAATAATGATCTTGAATATTTTTCCTATGTAAAAACATCTCACTCTATTGATTACTCATTAATTGTCATATTTGTAATAGATATCCGTGAACCCTTTACAAAAATTGAAAGAAAAATTTTTTCATTAATTGAGGAAAAGGGTAAAGGTATAATTATTGCTTTGAATAAGATTGATCTTTTAAAAGAAAAAGAAATTGAAAAAATTTATAAGGATTTAAAGGAAATCTATCCCTATATTTCTTATGTTCCCATAATCCTCGTTTCTGCAAAAGAAAAGCTCGGAATTGATACTCTTTATTTAACTATAAGAAATGTCTGGAAAGAGATGAATAGAGTAATTAAAAAATCGTTTCTTAAAAAATTTTTGTCAAAAGTTGTGAAGGAAAATCCACCTCCTTTTTTTATTAAGGATATAAGAGAGAAAAGCAAAATTCCCAGAGTTTATGAAGTTATTTCAGAGGATTATTTGCCAACTTATTATATAAGATATATAAAAAATCAGTTGAGGAAAGATTTTGGTTTAATGGGGGTACCTTTAAAAATTTTGAATACTCTATATTGAAAATTAATAATTTTTAATAATAAAATTAAAGATTAATGGAATCTAATCTGGCTGAAATTGCCTTCCATCTTGTGGCTCAGATCTCTGTAATAATATTTTTTGCTAAAATAGGTGGTGAAATTTTTGAAAGATTTTTTAAGCAACCTGCTGTTCTCGGTGAACTTTTAGCAGGAGTCTTAATAAGTCCATTTTTTCTTGGTAAGCACATAAATTTACCTCATGCATCCCCCCTCTTTCCCTTGGTTAATTCAAATATACTTGGTATATCACCTGAACTTTACTCTCTTGCCCAGGTTTCTGTAATAATACTCCTTTTTATTTCAGGGGTTGAAACAGAACTTTCCCTTTTCTTAAGGTATTCTTTACCTGCCTTTATAGTAGCAGCAGGAGGAGTTATTTTCCCTTTTTTCCTTGGTAACCTTTTTACAATCTGGTTTGGTTTTGCTGATTCCTTCATGAGTCCGGAGAGTCTTTTTATGGGTGCCATTTTAACAGCCACATCCGTTGGAATAACAGCAAGAATTTTATCTGATCTCGGGAAGATTAATACTCCTGAGGGTGTTACAATACTTGCAGCTGCTGTTGTAGATGATGTTCTGGGGATTTTGGTTCTTACCATTGTAATCAGCATAATAGATATGGGTCATGTTTCAATAAATAAAGCAATCTTTATTACCTTTAAAGCAATATCCATCTGGCTTATAATTCTTATTGTTGGGATATTGATAGCAAAACCTCTCACAAAAATTTTAAAAAAACTTAAATCAGAGGGAGCTTGGCTTTCTATAATTCTTGCTCTTACTTATTTTGCCTCTTATCTTGCTGAATCCTTTGGACTTGCTATGATAATTGGAGCTTATGCAATTGGTCTTGCCTTTTCAACTACAGAATTGAAGGAAGAAATTATTGAAGATTTAAAAGGTGTTTACCACTTTCTTGTTCCTATATTCTTTGTTGTTATGGGTATGCTTGTTGATTTAAATTCAATGGGGAAATCAATTTTATTTGGTATTGTAATTACATTTATTGCAATTATAACAAAGATTTTTGGTTGTGGAATCCCTGCTCTATTAATAAGATTCAATTTTATTGGAGCATTAAGGGTTGGAACAGGTATGATACCAAGGGGTGAAGTTGCACTCATTGTGGCTGGAGTTGCTCTTTCAAGGGGTGCTATAACTCATGATATTTACGGAGTTAGTGTAATGGTAACAGCAGTTACAACTTTTCTTGCCCCAATTTTGCTTGTTCCTATTTTAAAAATAAGAAAAGAAGGAATAAGATGAAAGAATTAAAATTTAAAGGAAAAGATAATTTTATATCAGGTTTTTTTGAAGTTTTTAAGAATAATTTGGAAAAAAGAGGATTTAAAAAAATTCTTGATACACATACTGAAAAAGAAAAGATAATTGAATATGAGAAGAAAAAAGATAAGATTGTTGTGGAAATAAAAGATATAGAACCTTTTGAATCAGAATTAAAAATTTCTGGGGAAAATATTGATTTTATTATTTATGAATCCCTTAAAGTTTATATTAAAGAAAATATTTTGCCAATTATAAGGTATATCAGTTTTGAAAAAGCAAAAAAATTTGAGGATTTTTTGGAAAGTCTATGATTTGTTTTATTATATTTAGAAAAGGAAAGCAAGGAGAAGAAATTAATAAAATATCAATTTTAAAGTGCATTTTAAGGAGGGGTTTTAATGTTTTTTTTAAAAAATATAGCGGGTTAAATTCCCTATAAACAATTTTTTAAAAAATGGCTGGATTAAAGGAAGCAAAATATATATGGATGAATGGTGAATTTGTGCCATGGAAAGATGCAAAGATACATGTATTAACACATGCTCTTCATTATGCCTCTTCTGTCTTTGAAGGAATAAGGTGTTATAAAACAAAAAAAGGCTCATTTATTTTCAGATTAAAAGAACATATTAGGAGACTTTTTGATTCTGCTAAAATATACAGAATGGAAATACCTTACTCCATGGAAGAAATCATGAATGCCTGTAAAGAGACAGTTATTAAAAATGATTTATCTGAATGTTATATAAGACCAATTGTTTATAGGGGGTATCATTCTCTGGGTGTTAACCCTCTTGATTGTCCTGTTGAAGTTGCCATTGCAGTGTGGGAATGGGGTAAATATTTAGGTCCCGAGGCTCTTGAAAAAGGTGTTGATGTGATGGTTTCTTCCTGGACAAGAATAGCACCAAATACTGTTCCACCTCTTGCTAAAGCTTCTGGAAATTATGCAAATGGACAGCTTATTAAAATGGAAGCAGTTTTATATGGATTTTCAGAAGGGATTGCTCTTGATGCAATGGGATTTGTTTCAGAAGGTTCTGGAGAAAACATATTTGCTGTAAGGGACGGAATAATTTATACTCCTTTTCTTGATGCTTGCATTTTACCTGGTATAACAAGGGATACAGTAATAAGACTTGCTCGTGATGCTGGTTATGAAGTTAGAGAAGTTATGTTACCAAGAGAATTTCTTTATATAGCTGATGAAGTTTTCTTTACAGGAACTGCTGCAGAGATTACACCCATAAGAAGTATTGATAAAATGATAATAGGTAAAGGTGAAAGAGGTCCTGTAACAAAGCATCTTCAGGAACTATTTTTCAGTTATGTAAATGGCGAGGTAGAGGATAAATACGGATGGCTGACGCCTCTAAAATAAAAATTGCTATTGGTGCTGATCACAGGGGTTTCAAAATAAAAGAAATTATAAAAAAACTTTTAAAGGAAAAAGACTTTGAAGTAATTGATCTCGGAAGTTTTTCAGAAGAATCATCTGATTATCCTGACTTCGCAATAAGAGTCGGAGAAGAAATAAAGGAAGGTAAAGCTCATTTTGGAATCCTTGTATGTATGACAGGAATCGGAATGATGATTGCTGCTAATAAGGTGAAGGGAATAAGAGCTGCTTTATGCAGGGATGAAGAAGATGCTTATCTTGCAAGAGCTCATAATGATGCAAATGTTTTAGCTCTCGGCTCAAAGAATTTTAAAGATGAGGAGGAATTAAAAAGGATTGTCCTTAAATTTGTTGAAACTCCTTTTGAAGGTGGAAGACACGAGAGAAGGGTTAAAAAAATTTTGGATTATGAAAATTGTCCCACTGGGAGCAGATAGTCTTGGAACAAGATCTTTTTCTCTTTTCATTGAAACTGGTGATTTAAAAATTATAGTTGACCCATCCTGTGCCCTTGCACCGAGAAGAAATAATTATCCTCCTTCTCCCCTTGAAATTAAAAAGTTAAATGAAACTTACAGAAAAATAAGGGAGCATGTTAAGGAGAGTGATATTGTGATAATTACCCATTATCATAATGACCATTTTCCTTTTTTTGATACAGATATTTTTATAAATAAAAGACTTCTTATAAAGGATTATAAAAGAGATATGAATCATATGCAGATTATCCGTGCAAAAAGATTTATAGAAGATTTAGAAAAAAGAGGTATTAAATACTTTTTTGCTGATTCAAAGGATTTTATTTTTGGAAAGACAAAAATAACTTTTTCTAATGGACTTTGGCATGGTAAAGAAAAAAAACAAGGTAAAGTTATAGGATTTTTTTTAGAGGAAGAGGAAAAAGTTTTTTATTCCTCGGACACACAGGGTTTATGGGATTTAAACTTAAAAGATTTTTTAAGGGGTAAAAGAATTGATTATTTTTTTCTTGATGGTCCCTCCCTATATCAAAGTAAAAAAAAGGATATAGAAGAATTTATAAATGATCTATCGGATTTTTTAAAGGAAAATGAAAAGAGCAAAGTAATAATTGACCATCATTTTATAAGAGATTTGGGTTATAAGGATTACATTAAAAAATTAAAAGAAATTTTTGGTGAAAGAATTTTAACCTGTGCTATGTTTTCAGGGGAAGAGGATTCCCCTTTGGAAAGCTTAAGGAGGGAATATTATGAAGGAAAAAATTTGTAAATTAATCAAAGAGCATTTAGTTGACCTTACACCTTATGAGCCAGGAAAACCAATAGAAGAGGTTAAAAGGGAACTTGGTCTTTCTGAAGTTATAAAATTAGCATCAAATGAAAATCTTTATGGAGTTTCTCCAATTGCTTTAAAAGCTATGAGAAAATTTTTAAGGGAAATGAATTATTATCCTGATGATACCTCATACTATTTAAGAAAAAAAATTGCAGAAAAACACAATGTTAGTGAAGATGAAGTGCTTATAGGTAATGGTTCAGTTGAACTTCTTTACTATATTGGTATGGCTTTTATTGATAATAAAGTTTCAGTCATTTTTAATACTGGTTCTTTTCCAATGTATAAAATAGTTTCAAAAATTTTCAATGCTAAAATTATTGAAGTTCCTTTAAAAGAAGAAAATTTGGCCTGTGACCCTGTTAAAATTGCAGAAAATTTAAAAGATGATACGAAAGTTATATTTTTAGCAAATCCAAATAACCCTACTGGAACAAGTTTTTCCCATGAAGAAGCTTTATATCTTTTAAAAAAGGTGAAAGAAGATACTCTTGTTATATTTGATGAAGCTTACAATCATTTTGTAGAAAGTAAAGATTTCCCCGATAGTATGAAGCTTTACAGAGAATATGAAAATCTTATAATTATAAGGACACTTTCAAAGGCTTATGGACTAGCAGGTTTAAGAATTGGATATTTACTTGCAAGACCAGAAATAATAAATGCCCTTTTAAAAGTTAAAATTCCTTTTAATGTGAATAGATTAGCTCAAATTGTAGCTCTTTATGCTCTTGATGATGAAAAATTTTTAGAAAAATCAAGAAAAAGGATTAAAAAGGAAAAGGAATTTTTATACAGGAATTTTGATAAAATGAACCTATTTTATTTAAAATCAGATACCAATTTTATTTTTGTAAGGTTTAATATGGATGAAAGAAAAATTTATGAGGAACTTCTTAAAAGAGGCATAATAACAAGACCTTTACCAAGGAGTATTTTTCCAAATTCTTTAAGAATTACGGTTGGAAGAAGAAAGGATAACATAAAACTTATTAAAGCCCTTCATGAAATCCTTAAGAATTAGATTCAAGAAAAAAACTAAGGCAAGACTTTTGGCTATAAATTTACTTTATAGATTTGAGCTTTTAGGAGATAACCCCCTTGAATTGATTGAGAAAGAAAAAGGTGAAGAGAGTTCTCTTGCACGGGAATATTTAGAAAAAATTTTAAAAAATTTAAATGTTATAGATGATTTAATAAAAAAAAATTTAAAAAACTGGGATTTTGAGAGGATTTTACCCTATGAAAAATCAATATTGAGGTTTGGAGTGGGTGAAATACTTTTTTATCCAGATACTCCTTTAAATGTTATAATTGAAGAACTTTTAAAAATTGCCAATAGATTTATAGATGAAAATGCGGTTAAATTTATAAACGGTGTCCTTGATAGTATTGGGAAATCTATAAGAAAATGAGGTATCTTGTAATTTCTGATATACATTCTAATTATGAAGCCTTAAGCAAAGTAATTGAAGTGGCTAAAAAAGAAGGTTACGATGAGATTTTATGCCTGGGTGATATAATAGGTTACGGAGCTGATCCAAATTTATGTACCGATTTTATAAGGGAAAATTCAAAACTTACTGTTTGTGGTAACCATGATTACTCTTTGATAAATTATGAAGAAAGAAATAACCTTAATGAGTATGCGTTAAAAGCAATTGAGTGGACTGAAAAAGTTTTAACATATGAGAACAGAAAATTCATAGAAAAATTGAATTTTAAGGAAGAAGTTAATGAGGAAATTGATATTGTTCATACAGCCCCTTCAGAGCCAGAGTCCTTTATATATATCTTTTCTCTTGAAGAGGCAATTTTTGAATTTCAAAGTATAGATAAGAGAATTACCTTTTTTGGTCACTCCCACATACCAGTGATTTTTAAAAGAAAAAAGGAAGGAGAATATCAAAAATTTGGGTTTCAGGATATTTTTTATGAAAATAAAAAGGATTTTTTTATTTTTAAATTTTCTTTGGAAAAGGATACAGATTATCTTATTAATCCAGGCAGTGTTGGTCAACCGAGAGATGGTGATCCAAGAGCTTCTTTTTTAATTTTTGATTTAGAAAAAAAAGAGATTATGTTTTACAGGGTTTTATATGATGTTGAAAAAGCAAGAAAAAAGATAATTGAAGCTGGTTTGCCACAATTTTTAGGTGATAGGCTTCTTTACGGAAGATGATTCTTTTAATTTTTTTAATTTTTGATAATTCCTTTGATAGAAGTGTAAGGGATATCTTTCAGAGGAACAGAACCCCTTTTCTTGATAAAACTTTTTTAGTTATAACGGAAAGTGCTGATAAGGATTTTTTCCTTTTAACTCATGTTTTACTTTCCACTCTTTTTTCAGAACATGAAAGGGATGACGCAAAGCTCTCTTTTATTGGAGTAAGCTCTGTTTCTTTTTTTACACTTTTGATTAAATATATTACAAGAAGGGAAAGACCTTCGGGTGGAAATGGAAACCCTTTCAATTCTTCCTTTCCCTCAGGCCATGCATCCGGTTCTTTTGCTTTTTCCTATATTTTATCTAAAAGGCATAAAAATTTAACTATTCCACTTTTTTTATGGTCAAGTCTTGTTGGAGTTTCACGAATATACTTGGATAGACACTGGGCAACAGATGTTTTAGCAGGTTCACTTCTTGGTATTTCTTTTGGTATAATTATAATGAAATACGAAAGTAATTTATTAAAATTTAAAATTAAATAATGGATACAGGAATTCTCCTTTCTTTTTTAAAAGAGATTTCAGCAGAGACTGATCTTGAAAGGGTTAGGAGATTCCTTGATGCTTTTTTAAGGAATTTTTTTAAAGGTTATTTATCCTTTGATGTATTTATTGGTGAAAAAGAAGAAGAGATAAAGCCTTTATTCAGAAAGTATGAGAATGAAAATAAAATTAAGGATTTTCTTTTCGGTTTAAAGGAGGCTACCCTTTATCCAGTGGGGAGTACTCCTTTTAATGAAATTACAGGTCCAGAGTGTAATTACCTTTTTTATTTTCCTTTTTATCACTTTGGAAAACTTTTTGGTTTTATATTGATTGATTTCAGGGATAATCTTTCAGAGGAGGTTTTTAATGACCTTAAACTCCTTTCCTCCTTTATAGGTCCTTTATTTTTTTCTTCTTACTTACATAAAAAGAGGAAAGAATCAATAGAAAGGCTTGAATTGAGTTATGACCTTGTTCTATTTTCAACAAGGGTTTTAGATGAAGATAGGCTTCTTGAATATGTTATAAAAAATATTTACGAAAATATTCAAGATATTGAATCTGTGTGTTTTTACAGGGTTAAGGGTAATGTTTTAATTCCGGTTATGTTCAGGGGTAAAAGGGAGTTTGAGATATTAAATATAGAGTTTTCTTTTCCAGGCGAAGCAATTAAGAAAATGAAAACAGTTTTAAAAGAAAGGGAACTTGCAATACTTGTCCCTACAAAGGATTTTGTTCATGGTGTTCTTTATATAAAAAGGAAAAGGGGAATTTTTGATGAAGAAGAAATTAAAACCTTTGAGATGATTTCAAATACTTTATCTATTGCAATTGAAAATATAAATTTTATAAAGGAAATAAGGGAAAGAAAGGAAACGCTTGAAGAGGAAATCAAATATCTTGTTGAAAGAAGATCTCAGGAAGAGAAGATGGCTTTTATAGGAAAAGTAACAGCAGGATTAATTCATGAACTTAAGAATTTAATTTCAGGAGTTTTGGGGGTTAGTGAAATAATAGAGTTAAAGGTTAAGGATGAAAAAATTAAAGAACTTATAAAAGCATTAAAGGAAGAAGGAGAGATAATGAACTATATTTTAATATCTCTACTTGAAATATCAAAACCTTTCAAACTCAATATAACTTTAAACTTTTTAAATGAAATTGTTCAAAAAATAGTCTCAATTTCCCATTTTTTTGTTAAAGGTAAAAATATAGAGTTTTTTATAGATATACCTGATGATATAAAATTACTTTGTGATGAGATAAAGTTTGAACTTACCCTTTTAAATCTTATTAAGAATTCAATTGAAGCAATTGAAAAGGAGGGTAAAATTTTTATTAATTTTAAAAAGAATAAGGATTTTGTTCTTGAAATTGAAGATACTGGTAAAGGAATAGAGAGTAAATATTTAGATAAAATTTTTGAACCCTTTTTTACTACAAAGGAAAAAGGAGCAGGACTTGGACTTTCTTTTGTAAAAAAAGTAATAGAAGCTCATGGATTTACTATTGATGTTTCAAGTATAATAGGAAAAGGAACAAAATTTATGATTCATATTCCGGAAAAATTTATAAAAGGTTCAAACCCTATTATTAATAAAAAATATGAAACCTGAAAAAAGAATTTTAATTGTAGAAGATGAAAAAGTGCTCGGGATGACTCTTTATGATATACTCTTTTCAGCAACAGGAACTTTTGAAGTTGTTCTATGTGAAACTGCTGAAGAGGGTTTAGAAAAGATTAAGGAAAAAAAGTTTGACCTTATAGTTTCGGATTTAAAACTTCCCGGGCATATGAACGGAATGGATCTTTTGAAGGCTGCAAAGGAAATAAGCCCTGATACTCACCTAATTTTAATGACTGCTTATGGTTCAGATGCTGTAAGAAAGGAAGCTGAAAATATTGGTGTTGAGGCATACTTTGAAAAACCCTTTAAACTGAAAGAGTTTCTCTCAAGAGTTCTTAAAATTCTCGGGGTTGAAATAAAAAAGGAGTAAAAAATGGCACTTGTAGGTGATCTTAGGGATGTAAAAATTGAAGATATTTTGAAATTTATAAAAAGGCTCTCAAAATCCGGAAAGCTAATTATAGATGGTGCCACAAGAAAAGGTGAGATATATTTTACAAAGGGAATGATTGTTGCTGTTAAGAAACAGGGAGAAAGCATAAAAAAGGAACATCTTGAACAGGAAGTTCTTGAACTTTTAAGACAGGAAGAAGGAACTTTTACCCTTGAGCCAACAGAAGAACAGATGGATACTGTCTCTTTTATTGACCCAGATGAGGTAATTTTGAAATTGTAAAGGAAATTTTTACAATTGGACATTCAAACAGAAAGATAGATGAGTTCATTGACATACTTTTATTTTATAAGATTAAAAATCTCGTTGATATTAGAAGATTTCCTTCATCTAAAAAATTTTTTTGGTTTAACAAAGAAAACCTTGAAAAAGAGCTTAAAAAACATAATATACTATATTTCTGGCTTGGAGAAGAGCTGGGTGGATTCAGAGGAGAAGGTTATGAAAATTATATGAATACTCAAAATTATAAGTCAGGAATTGAAAAACTTATTGATATATCGAAGGAAAGGTCCTGTATTATGTGTGCTGAAAAATTATTTTTTAGGTGTCACAGAAAATTTTTATCTAAAACCCTTAAAGAATTAAATTATAAAGTTATACATATATTGGATAAGAATAAATTTTTTGAATTTAAATGAAAATTTTTACAAGTGGCGGTGAACTCATTGCTAAGGGAGCAATTGATGCAGGTGTAAGATTTTTTGCAGGGTATCCAATAACACCTGCATCTGTTATATATGAACCAATGATGAGAGAACTTCCAAAAGTGGAAGGTATTGCAGTGGGTGCCTCTGATGAAATTTCTGCAATATCTTATTGTATAGGTGCCTCTTTAAGAGGTATAAAATCAATGACTGCAACCTCAGGACCTGGATTTTCCCTTATGATAGAATCCCTTTCCTATGCTATTATGTCTGAAATTCCTATTACAATTGTTCTTGCACAGAGACTCGGTCCTGCAACAGGTGGTGCTACAACTTCTTCACAGGGAGACCTTTTATTTTCAGCTTTTTCAAATTCTGGTAGTTATCCATTGCCTATCATTTCTCCTTCAAGTATAGAAGAGTGTTATGAATTAATAATTCATTCTGTAAATGTTTCTGAATTTCTAAGAACACCTGTTATTTTTTTAACAGAAAAGGAAATAACGATGACAAAAAAGAGTATAGATTTAAACTTCTTAAAAAAACCAGAGGTTTTAGAACGTAAATATTTTTCCGGGAATGGACAATTTAAAACTTATAATTTTAAAGATTTAAAGGATGTTCCTGATTTTTCACCAGTTGGGGGTGAATTCCTTACCAGGTATACAGGTAGTGCCCATGATAAAAAAGGTGATTTAAAGAAGGATGACCCTGAGGTAATTGAAGTTCTCTATCATCTTAAAGAAAAAATATTAAAAAATATAGATAAATTTTTATTTTATGAATATTTTGAGAGAAATTCTGATATTTTAATTGTTTCTTATGGTGTAACATCTGAATCTGTAAGAGAGATAGCAGAATTAAAAAAGGTAAGTTATTTAATTTTAAAAACTCTTTATCCCTTGAAAGAAGAATTTTTAAAATCAATTTTTGAGAAATATAAGAAAATTATTGTTGTTGAAGAGAATATAATGGGTAACCTTTACATTTTGATAAGGCATCTTTTGGGAACAAAGGCTTATTCTTTAACAAAAATAGGTTCTTTAATATCACCGGGAGAAATAAAAAATTTTCTTGAGTCAATATGAAAGATCTTTTTGAAATTATAGAAAAACCGCAGAATTTTCCCTATTGCCCTGGTTGCGGGCATACATCAATTGATATGGCTCTTGCAAGGGCAATTTTTGAACTCAATCTTGAAAAGAAAGATGTTCTAATTGTTTCTGATATAGGTTGTGTTGGTCTTGTTGATAAACTTTTTAATGTTCATACATTACATACATTGCATGGAAGGTCAACAGCTATCGCATCTGGTGTAAAGATGGTTGATGAAGTTCTTTTTGATAACCAATTAAAAACAATAGTTATGATAGGTGATGGAGGAGCAACTATAGGACTTCTTCATCTCGTTGAGTCTGCAAAGTTAAATGTTGATATTACAGTTCTTGTTCACAATAATTTTCTTTATGGAATGACAGGTGGTCAGCATTCTGGTTTAACTCCAAAAGAATTCAAGACCTCAACCACAATAAGAGGAAATCCTTTTGAGGCTTTAAGAATTATTGATATTCTTAAAAATTCAGGTGCTTCCTTTTATGCAAGAACCTTTTCTCAGGATCCTGATTTAAAAGATATAATAAAAGAAGCTATATCCCATAGAGGTTTTTCTGTTATTGAAATACTTGAACTCTGTACCGGATATGCAACAAGATATAATGATATAAAAGGTAATGACTTGAAAATTATTCTTGAAAATAGTGGTGGAAAAATTAAGGAAAAAATTGAAAGGGAAAGTTTTGGGTTATTATATAAAAGTAAATTTTTTGATAAAAAGAGTGAATTTGAATTTACAGAGATTGAAGCGGAAAGGAAAATAAATTTAAAAAATCCAATAAAAATAGTTATAGCAGGTTCAGCAGGTGAAGGTGTTCAGCTTGCTTCTTCTCTTTTATGCATTTCTGCAATTTTAGGAGGATTAAATTCCACTCAGAAAAATGATAATCCTGTTACAGTTGGAAGCGGTTTTTCTGTTTCGGAAATTATAATAAAGGATGGAGATATAAAATACACTGGCATTGAAGAACCTGATTATCTTATTATTACCAGTATGGACGGTTTAAAAAGGGTGAAAGGTTTTATAGAGAGGTCTAAAAATATAATTATAGATGAATCTTTAACTGATAATAAAAATTTTATAAGAGTTCCAGCAAGGAAATATATAAAATTAAGAGGTGGACCCACTTACTTTTCTCTTGGTGTTCTTTTTGGAAAATTTAATCCTTTTGATTTTGAACTTTATGAGAAAGCCATTTTAAAATATGGAAAGGCTAAAGATGAGACTTTAACCTGTTTTAGAGAAGGATTAAATTTTGGAAGAAAATTATAGGGTTCTAATCCCAATAAAAAAGGGAGTTTTTATGTTTAATTTACTTTTAGTTTTACTAACATTTTTTACTCCCTCATGGGAGAAAGTCCCCCTTGATCTTCAGGAAAAACTCAGAATAGCCTCAGAGGATGAAGTTCTAACTGTAATAGTTCTTATGAATCCTTTTCCTGATTATGAGTTTTTGAAAACTATACCTGATATAAAGACAAGAGCAGATTATCTTAAACTTCTTGCATCTGAGTCTCAGAGAGAAATTCTTAATTTTCTTTCGAAGAAATCAACTTCAGATGTAGTTTTATATGAGAGTTACTGGGTATATAATGGAATAAGGCTTAAAGCAAAACCAAAAGTTATAAAAGAAATTTTGCAGAGAGATGATGTATTAAGAGTTGAACTGGAACCTGAGGTTTTTCTTATAAGACCTGAGAAAGTGGATAATACCGATTATCCAGAACCTTTAGCTGCTCCCTGGAATATGCAGATGGTTGGAGCTGATTCAGCCTGGGCTAATGGTTTCAGGGGTGAGGGAGTTATTATAGGTAGTATGGATTCAGGAGTTGATAAGAACCATCCTGCTTTTGCTGGTGTTACTTTTAAAGGAAGAGATTTTACATCAGATGGAAATCCCTTTTCTGATGGTTGTCAGCATGGAACACATACAACAGGAACAGCAATAGGAGGGACAGGTAATTTTGGAGCAAATGATATAGGTGTTGCCCCGAACGTTCCTACTTTTGTTATGGCAAAGATATTTAATAATGGTTGTCAGGCCGGTAATATATCAGGTGGATTTCAGTGGATTGCTTCTTTAAAGGCAGATTCAGGATTAAATATCAGGGCTGTGAATAATTCATGGGGTTCCTGTACACAAACTTCACTTGCTTACTGGTCAGCAGTTCAGACCTGGAGAAGTCTTGAAATATTCCCTGTTTTTGCCATTGGAAATAATGCTAATTGTGGAACTTCCTGTGCTTCCACAGGAACAGCAGGAACACCTGGAAACTATCCAATTGTTATAGGTGTTGGCACAGTGGGTTCAGGAGCCTGCCATGATTGTGTTGGTCAGAGGGGACCTGCTCCTAATCAATCCCCCTGGAATAATCCTCAATACTGGTTTTATCCAACATGGAATTTATTAAAGCCTGATATAGCAGCACCTGGTTCAGGGGTTAGGTCATCTGTTCCTGGTGGTGGTTATGCTACCTGGAATGGTTCATCAATGGCAACTCCTCATGTTACAGGAGCCCTTGCACTTATATTCCAGGCTAATCCTACACTTACTGTTGATAGTGCTTATTCTCTTCTGATAAATACAACTTCAAAACCTAATAACTGTGGATACAGTTATCCAAATGATAGGGTTGGATGGGGTATTGTTAATGTATGGCACGCAATAAAGACACAACTTAATTTGCCTTATGTTACAATAGTTTCATGGGATACATCAGGAACTGGTTCTGTTTGGGATCCTGGTGAAACTGTTATTATTGATTTTGTTGCCAAGAATGTTGGTAAGGATACAGCTCTTACACTAACAGGAAAATTAAAAGCTATGAGTCCATATGTTACAGTTGTGGATTCACTTGGAGCATGGCCTGATTTGGTTCCCAATCAGAGTTCACCTAATACTGATAATTTTTCTGCCTATGCTGATCCTGGGGCACCTGTTGGAACGAATGTGAATTTTGTTCTTTATATTTATGGGTATGATGATAATGGTAATCCTAAAACCTGGACATACTATTTTTCCCTTCAAATTGGCCAGCTTGGTCCTACCACTTTTGATATTCCTGCAGGAAATGCTATTTTAACAGTTTCAAATAAAGGTGGATTTCCTTCACTAGATGAAGGGGGGAGTATAGGTCCAGGGACAGGTTTTAAGTGGCCAAAAAATGGTGCTAATCATCTTTTTTATGGTTCTTTTGCAATTGGGAATAGTTCCAGTTATGTTGTTGATGCCTTTTACAATGCAGGTGAATCATTTGATAGTGATTTTGCGCCAAGGGATGGTTTATGGTGGGTGAATCCATTTAAAGGTGATACTATGGCAAGGTCAGGTTATGATGATGCTAATCACACAAGTCCAAAAAATATTTATTTAACACAATATGCTTTTGCTTTTTCTCAGACAGGGAATCCTGGGTGTGGTAATGGTATTCTTGTTGAACTTGATTTAATTAACAAGGGATCAAATCCGGTATCAGGGGTTTATGCTGGATTATTTATGGATTTTGATATTGGGGGTTCAACTGGTTATAATCAGAATCAGGGGAATAAAGATTTAACAAGGAACCTTATTTATATGTATTATGGGAGCACTTATGTTGGTGTTTCACTTATTGAATCTCAGGCTAATTTTATAGGTAAGTTTTTACATAATCCCACATATGTTTATCCTACTGGAAGACCGACGGAGACTGATAAGTATCAATTTCTTGCAGGGCAGATTGGGAATGATCAGACTTCTGCACCTGACGACTGGACGATTGTTGCATCAACAGGACCTTTTACACTTAATCCTAATGATACCCAGAGGGTTGTTTTTGCAATAGTGGGGGGAAATAGTCTTACAAATTTACAGCAGAATGTTGATGCAATCATAAACTGTTATACCCTTATTAAGGAAGCAAGGTATAATAACATAAAAAGCCTTTATTTAAAAGCAGAAAGAAATCCTAAAGGTGTAAATATAATTTACAGTTTACCATACAACTCAAAAATTACCCTTGATCTTGTTGATGTGGCTGGTAGAATAATTAAAAATATCGAGAAGGGGGAAAGGAATACAGGTTTATACTTTGTTACTTTGAAGAAAGAAGAAGTTGGAAAGGGAGTTTTCTTCCTGAGATTGAAAACCGATAAGGAAAGTCGCGTTGTTAAATTCCTTAATTACTAAAATATAAGAAGAAAAAATTAAAAGAGAGGGGGAGGAAATTACCCTCCCCCTTCATTAAATTGAAGTTTCTTTTTATTTCTTATTATTTTCCACCAGAACCTTTTGCTGCATCTATAAGGGCATATAACTATATTAAATATTTAAAAGATTTTACTGAGCCTGTTATTTTAACAAAAAAATTACCAAAAAAAATTTTAAAAGATGATTCTTTATCAGAGGATTTGAGAGGTGTAAAAATAGAGAGGGTTTTTGATTACTTAATTTTTTTAAAAACACCTTTAAAAATTAAAAATAAAGGTGGAAGGGAATTAAAAAGATATTTAAGACCATTTTATAAAAGAGCAAAAACGATTTTAAAGGAAGAAAATTTTAAATTCATATTTGTTACAATTCCTCCCTTTGAACTTTTAAAAGTTGCTCTATCCCTAAAAAGGAGATTTAATTTACCCCTTATATGTGAGATAAGAGATCCTGCAGATTTTGAAAGTGGAAAGAAATTTAAAAAATTTATTAAAAATTCAGAAAATATAGTTGATTTATTTATAGGTTCCCATTTTTATGTTTTAAAGAGTTTTAATATAAAGGGTTATGTTTTGCATGGAGGAACAATAGAGTTTGAAAAAAAATCTCATGAGGGATTTAACATAATTTATACAGGAACTCTAAAAAATGCTATTGAAAGTTTTGAAAGATTTGTTAAGTTTACAGAATCTGTTAATTACAATCTTTACCTTTTGGGTCCTGAGGTAAGATTAAAAGATAGAAGAATTAAAAACATTGGCTATGTGGAATATAAAAATTTAAAAAATTATTTTGAAATTGCAGATTTATTTATAATTTTTAGGGATAGTGATACCAGAAATTATATCCCTCTTAAATTTTTTGAATATTCTGGAAGTTCTGTTCCTATTCTTGCTTATTTTAAAAATTCTTCAAATCTTTTTTCTTACCTTGTGAAATATGAAAAAGGTAAGGGTTTTGTTTGGGGAGAAGAAGATAAAATGCTAAAATTTATTGAAGATATAAAAAAAGGTAAGTTATCTTTTAAAAAAGCTTTTAAACCTTGGAAGGAAGTTTCTCTTGAGCTTTTAAAGGTAATAAATGAAAAAGTTCTTAACAGGAATAACCGTTTGTTTTAATAGCAGTGAAGTTATAATCAATTTACTTAATTCTATAAAAGAAGTTTTAAATAATGAAATCGAATGGATAATTGTTGATTCAGGTTCAAAGGATGAGACCCCATCAATTTTAAAAAAAATAAAAAATATTAAAATTTTCTTATTTAAAAAAAATATTGGTTTTTCAAAAGGCAACAATTTTGCTTTTAGATTCTCAAGGGGTGAATATGTTTTTTTCTGCAACCCTGACATTTCATTTGATAAATCAAACTTTGAAGGAATTATTAATGAATTAAAAAAATATAACCCTCTGGTTTTGGTTCCCCTTTTAAGAAAAGATGATAAATATTATTATTTTTTAAGAGCCTTACCTTCACTAACAAATATACTGAGATTCAGATGGCATAAAGGAATAATTAAAAAAGGTGAAAAAATTCAACCTGCTTTTTCTGCAATTTTTTTAAAAAGAGAAGTTTTTGAAAAACTTTTTGGTTTTGATGAAAGTTTTTTTGTTTATTTTACAGATGTTGAATTTTTTATAAGATTTTATAATAAAGGATTTAAAGTCAAGGATATTTATTTTTCAAAAAATTACTTTTCTCACAAGGGCTCATCTATCCTTTTAAGCAGAAAGAATGAATTTTTAAAAAAATTCGATTTTGCAAGAGGTTTTTTAATTTATTTTTTAAAATATGGAAATTTAATTGGGAAAACTTTCTCTATTTTTTTATTTATTTTTTTGCTTTTAAGGGCTTTTTATTATTATTTTAAATAAGGTTCTTTTCTTTTAGGAAATTAAAAATTTTTTCCTCATCTATTTTTACTGGAAAAGTTTTTAAATTAAACCTTATGTAAAAAAGGAGTGAATTTGTATTTTTTATTTTCTCATTAATTATTTTAAATTCATTTTCAGCTTTATCAAATTGTTTTGTATAATATAAATATAAAAAATATGGTATTCTATAAGTTGTTTGTCTATAAATATTTTCTTTGCATATTTCAATTCCCTTTTTGAAATATTCCTCTGCTCTCTCATATTCTTCTTTTTTAAAATAAATTTTTGCAAGAAGTATATTTTTTTCACTTTCAAGAATGTTTCTTTCTGTTTTTAAAGATAGTGCAATCTCTAAGGCTTTTTCTGTATTACAATTTATCAGATTGTAAAAAGATTCAAAAAGTTTCATATCAAAGATAATTTCAGGGTCTTTATATTCCTCATAAATTTCTTTTAACTTTTCATTAATTGAGTAAGCTTCTTCAAAATTCTCCATAAAAACATAGTAATCTCTTAGAACAGTGTAATATGTATTTAAATAGTAATAACTTTTTGATTTTTCAATTGATTTTTTCATTTCATTTAATGTAATTAAAGTTTTTTCTATGTTTCCAGAATAGAAATAGCTTTGAGATAACCAGCCGAGGGTGTAGGCAATTAGGTCTTCATCTACTGTATAGCTGAGGGCTTCTTTATAATTTTTTTCTGCAAGTTCATACTCACCTCTTCTTAGATAAATTGAGCCAAGGTTTGTAAGTAATATGGAGAGTCCTCTTTTTGATATTTTAATATTTTTTGCTATTTTTAATGCTTCTTCATAAAATTTTTCCGCTTCTTCTAAATTTTCTTTCATTGAATTAATTGCACCGAGCAAGTTGTTTAAGCGATAAAGAATTCTATTTTCAATTTTTTCTTTATAAAGAAGACCATTATATGCATTTTTTTCTGCTTCTTCATAATTACTTAAATAATATAATGCAGCTCCTTTCAAATAGTAATAAACACCTAAATATAATGGTTCCAGTTTATTTATGTCTATTTTTTCAAGCTCCTTTAGAATTTCTTCAAATTTATGTTCTAATAGATAAATCTGTGCTTTAATTAATATTATAAGGAAATTCTGACGAAGTTCTTCTGGCAATTTATCAAGAATAGGTTCTATTTCAAGGGCTCTATTCGTTTCAAGGATATCAAAAAACTTTTTACTTAAAATATCAAGAATTTTTGAATAGAATTTCAGTTTTTCAAGATAAAAAAGAGCCTGGAAAAAATCTTCCTTTTCAAGGTAATATTCAATGGCATTGTCAAGTATCCATTTTTTAAGCATAAGTCCCTTTGGGCTTTTTTCAAGTTCCTTTTGGAGGTATTCTCTGAAAAGGGGATTTAAGTAATAGTAATCACCGGCTTTTTCTACAAAAAGGAATTTTTTAGTTATTTCATCAATAAATTTTTCTGGTTCTTTCAATCCAAAAATTCTCTCAAGTTCTTCTTTTTTAAATCTTTCTAAACAGGAAATTCCCATAACTAAGCTTTTTTTATCAGGTTCAAGAGACATAAATTTTTCTTTTAAAATATTTTCAATATAATCTGATTCTATTTTTTCTGGTATTATATTTTTTGATAAATACTCTGATAAGAATATTCTTGTAAAAAGTCCATGCCCTCCAGTTTTTGACAAAATTTTCTCAATATCTCTTTTTTTGAAAGTTATATTATTCTTTATTAAAAAATCAATTACTTCTTCTTCAGTTAAAAGGAGATAGTTTCTATCAATCCTTTCTGTTTGGGTTTCAAGAGGTGTTTTAATTTCTTCTCTTGTTTCTAATAGAAAACTTATTTCAGGATTTGAATTTATACTTATATTCCAGAATAAACTTTCTGTTTCAGAACCTTTTATTTCTTCAAATCTTTCAAAAATAAAAAGTTTAATATCTTTTTCTTCTCTAAAAAAATTAATAAGTGAATTTTTCATTCCCTCAAGACTTTCTGCCTCACCTCTTATTAACTTTTCTGAAAGTCTTTGAAGGAAATAAGAGGTTTTTTTATCTTCTGTTTTTAAAATAAATCTTTCATAGGGAATTTTTGTTTCTGAGATAAATTTCTCTATTAATTCACTTTTTAAAAGCCCTGGTTCTCCGGAGATTATTATATATTTTTTCCCTATGCTACTCTTTAATTTATTTAATGCTTTTACTGGTATAAGGTCTTTAATTACTTCCACTTATAAATTTTATTTTTTTTGATTTAAGATTTTCAATGTAAAGGTTAAAAGAGGTAAAAAAATCAATATAGAAAGATATAGGTAGTTTATTTTTTCAGTATAAATAAAAATACTTTTATTAGATAAAAAATTTAAAAGAAAAAAAATTATTTTTGTTATTATTTCTGTAAAAACTACGAATCTTTCTGTTAAAAATCCAAAAGGTGAAATTAAACTTAATATTCCTCCAAGTAGAGATAAAAAAATAAGTGGTGAAAGAATAATATTTGATAATGGAGCAATAAGTGAAATATTTTTGAAAAAAAAGTAGATATAAGGAAAGACAAATAATTGTGCAGAAAGTGAAACGGAAAAGGGAAGGTATAAAAAGTTTCTTAAAAAATAGTTTTTGATTTTCATTTTGTTAAAAAGGGGGAATAAAACTATTATTCCTGTTGTTGCAAGATAGGAGAGATGAAAACCCGGATCAAAGGCACTTTCTGGGAATAGTATGAGGGATAAAAATCCTGCATTTCCAATAATAGAAAGCGGATGGACTTTTATATTTAAAGAAAAAGTTGAAAGAAAAGATACTATCATTATATAGGCTCTCAAAACAGAAGGTCTTAAAGGAATAATTGTTATGTATAGGGAGACTCCAAGGATTGAAAATATTATAGCCCTTTTAAAATTCATTCTTAAAAAAATAAAAAAGGAAATGAAAATAGAAGTAATTATTGTCATGTGAAGACCTGAAATAGCCAAAAAGTGGAGTGTTCCTGTTCTTATAAATTTTTTAAAGTTTTCTTTATTTAATTTACTTCTTTCACCTAATAAAAGAGGAAGTAAGAATTCCTTTGTTTCCGATTCAAAGTTTTTTTCCATTTTGTCTTTAAAGTATTTGTTTAATTTTTTTAACAAAATAGGATAATTCAAATTCTTATCTTCTTTTTTATTTAAATAAAAATGAAGATTTCCAAGTGGAATAAAAGTTAAATATTTAAATGGTGAAATTAAAAATATTAAAAAAACTAAAATACTCAGAAAAAAATTTTTAATGTTTTTACCTAAAATTATTCCAGAAAAAAAGAATATAAAAAGAATAAAACTTGGGTATTTTTTAAATATTTGCATTTTTAAAAAATATATGGTATTTTATAGAGATTTATTTTAAAGGTTCAAATCCTAAAGTTTTTTAATCAAAAGGAGTTTTTAAGATGCGTCTCACAGGTCGCGTAAAGTGGTTTAACGCAAAAAAAGGATATGGATTCATTGTTCCTGACGATGGATCCGAAGAGCTCTTTGTCCATTACTCGGACATAGAAATAGATGGATTTAAAACCTTAAGACAGGGTGAAGCTGTGAGTTTTGAAAAAGTAGATTCACCAAAAGGTCCCAAGGCTGTAAAAGTAAAAAGAGCTTAAATAGAATTTTATAGTTCTATAAAAGGGTGGAAAAAATTGGGTTGGTGGGTTTCCCAAATTCAGGGAAATCTACCTTCTTTTATATTGTAACAGGAAAGGAAGTAGAGAGAAATATCTATCCATTCACAACCATTGGTAAAAATGAAGGAAAAGCAGAGATTGAAGATGAACTTTTAAAAAAACTCGCTTTTAAGGCTAACTCAAAGGAGATAAGAAATTTTAAAGTAAATGTTTATGATATTGCAGGGATAATTGAGGGTGCCCATAAAGGAGAAGGTCTTGGTAATGAGTTTCTTTCTTATATAAGAGAAGCTGATTTATTAATATTTATTTTAAGGGGGTTTAGTGATGAAAGGGTTTCTTCTTATTTAAAAGAAATAAATCCTGATAAAGAGAGAGAAATCCTTTTACTGGAACTTTCTATTTCAGATGTGGAGAGAATAGAAAAAAAATTGAAAGAAAAAAATTTAAATAAGGATTTAAGGGAAAAATTAATTGAGGCAAAGGAAAAAATTGAAAAGGGGCTCGAACCAGAAGATATAAAAGACTTTCCCCTTTTAATGGCAAAGAAAAAAATTTTTGTTATAAATTCTGATGATAAAAAGAAAGATTATAAACTTGATATTAAGGATAAATATTTTATTTCTCCTTTCAAAATATATGAAGAATTAAAAGATCTAAGTGAAGAAGAAAGGGAAGAAATTTTAAAAGAATTAAAAAAAGAAGGTTTTTCTTCCCCCTTTGAAATTCTGGAATATGCCTTTAATTTTCTTGGCTTTATAAGATTTTATACATTAAAAGGTGAAATTGCAAGTGCCTTTCCACTTAAAAAAGGAAAGAATGCTTATGAAGCAGCAGGTAAAATCCACAGTGATATTCAGAAGGGATTTATAAAAGTAGAAGTTGCAAACCCCTTTGACTTTCTTGAAATTCCTTCCTGGAAAGAACTTAAGGAAAAGGGTAAAATAGAGATTCACGGACCGGATTATATTGTTAAGGATAGAGATATTCTTGAATTTAAGTTTAGTTCCACTGTATAATTAATTCTTAAACTTGTCTCAGGACCCGTAGGTAAAAATTACGGGTTCCAGACCCAACCTGAGACATTTTAAACAAAGGAGGAAAAATTGCGAGAGTATGAAATGATGTTAATTTTTGATCCTGAACTGGATGTTGAGAAAAGAAAAGAAATTTATAATAAATTGGAAAGTCTTATAAAAGAAAATGGTGGAGAAATTTTAAAGGTGGATGACTGGGGAATCAGGGAGTTTGCTTATCCTATAAGGCATAAAAATTCTGGATTTTATAGTTTATGGGAATTTAAATCGGGTTCAGATTTACCTATCTTTTTAAGAAATCAGATTCGTCTGATTAGAGAAATATTTCGTGTAATGATATTGAGAAAGGAAAATGTAAAATCTTTTAAAGGAAAGAAGGAGGTGGAAGTTGGCTGATATAAAGGTTCCGAATATGAATTTAGTAATTCTTTCAGGGAGACTTGTTCAGGATCCTGAAATAAGATTTACCCCTCAGGGTAGGGCAATATCAAGATTTAGGCTTGCCTCTACTAGACCTTATAGAGATCCTTCAACAGGTGATTGGAAAGAGGATACTCTTTTTGTAAATGTAGTAACCTTTGGTGCTCTTGCTGAAAGAGTAAACCAGAAACTTTCCAAAGGTTCACCTGTTTTTATTGAAGGTAGATTACAATCAAGAACCTTTGAGACTCAAAATGGTGAAAAAAGGAGTGTTGTTGAAGTTGTTGGTTTAAGGGTTCAATTTTTAGAAAAGGAAAAGACAGAAGAGATATCTGTTGCACCTGAAGAAGAATTACCACCTGAGGAGATACCACCTGAGGACGATTTACCTTTTTAAAAGGAGGAAAAATATGAAATCAAAAAAATGCAGGTTTTGTAAAGAAGGAATAGGAATAATAGATTACAAAGATGTTGAAACTTTGAAAAATTATCTTACTCCAAGAGGTAAGATAATGACAATAAGACAGACAAAGCTCTGTGCATACCATCAGAGGAAGCTTGCCCTTGCAATAAAAAGAGCAAGACAGATGGCACTTTTACCGTTTGTTAAGGAGTATGTGATTTAAAAGTTATGAAAGTAATACTTTTGAAAGATGTTAAAGGACTCGGGAAAGAGGGAGAAATAAAAGTAGTAAAAGATGGATTTGCAAGAAATTTTTTGATACCAAAGGGATTAGCAGCACCGGCAACGGACGGTATCATAAGGCATTTAAAAGAAGTTGAAAAACAGAAATTAAATAAAGAAAAGCATTTAATAGAACAGGCTGAAAGGCTTAAAGATTCTTTATCTTCAATATCTATTTCCTTTACTTTAAAGGGTAAAGAAAAAACTTACGGAGCTGTGACAAAGATTGATATAGTTAAAGCACTTGAAGAGAGAGGTTTTAAAAATATTGAAAAGACTCAGATTGAACTTGATTCACCTTTAAAAGAACCAGGTTTATATGAAATTCCTATAAAACTTTACAAAAATATTGAAGGAATAATAAAGGTCTGGGTTATAAAGGAAGAATCTTGAATTCTTTTTTTTTCTGGCATTTAACTTTTGCTCATTTTCTTACAGATTATCCTCTTCAAACAGATAAACTTTTTGAAAAGAAAACTAAAAGTATATCAGGTATTTTAATTCATGGTCTTTTGCTTTTTTCTTCAATGTTCTTATTTCTTTTGCCTTTTTCCTTTTCTTTAAATGTTCTTTTTGGGATTATTCTCATAACAATTTTGCATATTATCCAGGATAAATTTAAGGTATTCTTGTCTTATAGAGAAGAAATTGGAGAAAATTTTTTTTATTATGTAATTGATCAGCTATTGCATATATTTATCATTTTCATTTTTTCTATGTATTATCCGCTTCCTGAAGTAAAGGAAAAGGGTTTATGGTTTGAGCCTTCTTTTTTTAAAATTTTAACATTTATTATTATTGTTACTTATGCTTACTGGATTCTTTTATATTCAATAGAATATACATTTTTTAAGTACAATAATCTTATTCAGGGAAAAATGAAATTCTGGGGATTTGTTGAAAGGGGTTCTTCCTTTTTTCTTTATTTTTTAAACCCTTTTCTTTCTTTAATTCCTTTTATTTCAACCCTTTATTTTATATTTAACTTTAAAGATAAAAAAGTTAAGTTTTTTTTAGTTTTTAGGTCTTTTTCAGGTATAGTTTTAACAATTTTGACTGCTTTTTTATTTTATAATTTTATATTATGAATGAACCTCAAATTGTAGAAGTAGAAGTTTTTTCAATTTACCAACAAACCCTTGGTCCTGAGGGTGCTATAAATGAAGAGACTTTTGTGGTTGTTTTAAAAGAGAAAAACAGGAACCGTTTTCTTCCAATATGGATTGGAAAACCAGAAGCACAGGCAATTTATATGGGTATGAAAGGCATAGTTTATGAAAGACCTTTAACCCATGATTTGATTAAATCAATTCTTGATGCTTTTGATATTCAGTTAGAGAAAATTGTTATTAATGCTTTAAAAGATACAACTTATTATGCAAGACTACTATTTAAAGATAAAGAGGGAAACATTTATTCTATTGATGCAAGACCCTCTGATTCAATAGCAATTGCCTTAAGGACAGGTTCAAAGATTTTTGTAGCTGAGGAAATTATGCAAAAAGGTGAAGAATTTGATTTAAAAGAAGGATTTTAATTAATTTTAAAAAAGGAGGGATTTATGAAGGAGTATTTAAATTATATTGATGGTAAATGGAAACCTTCAAAATCAGGTAAGTTTTTTGAAAACAGAAATCCTGCAAACTGGGATGAAGTTATTGGACTTTTCCCCAAATCAGTAAGAGAGGATGTAGAAGAAGCTATTTTAGCTGCAAAAAAGGCTTTTAAGATGTGGTCAAAAGTTCCTGCTCCAAAGAGAGCTGAAGTAATGAGAAAGGCTGCTGAAATTCTTCTTGAAAGAAAAGAAGAAGTTGCTAAACTTCTTGCAAGGGAAAATGGAAAAATAATGAAGGAAGCAAGGGGTGATGTCCAAGAAGGAATTGATACTGCTTTCTATGCCTTTGGAGAAGGAAGAAGACTATTCTCTTATAACACTCCCTCAGAACTTCCTGATAAATTTGCTTTGACATTCAGAATGCCTGTTGGTGTTTTTGCTGTTATAACACCATGGAATTTTCCAATTGCTCTTCCTGCATGGAAAATTTTCCCTGCTCTTTTAGCAGGTAATACTCTCGTTTTTAAACCACCTTCTGATGCTCCAGCTTGTGCTTATGAACTGGTTAAGATTTTAGAAGAAGCAGGAACACCTCCTGGTGTTATAAATCTTGTATTCGGAGGGGGTAGTGAAGTTGGGGAAATTTTACTTTCTCATCCTGATATAAGGGGCGTTGCTTTTACTGGTTCTTCAGAAGTGGGTTCAAGAATAGCAGAGGTTGCTGGAAAAAATCTTAAGAAAGTTTCCCTTGAACTTGGTGGTAAAAATGCCCAAATTGTCATGCCTGATGCAAATCTTGAACTTGCCCTTGAAGGAGCCTTATGGGGAGCTTATGCCACAGCAGGTCAGAGATGCACTGCTACATCAAGGATAATTGTTCATCAGGATATTTATGAGAAGTTTATTGAGATGTTTGTGGAAAGAGCAAAGCTTTTAAAAATCGGAAACCCTCTTGATGAAAGAACTGAAATGGGTCCTGTTATTAATGAAGCTCAGAGGAATAAAATTCATTCATATGTAGAAATTGGGAAAAGGGAGGGTGCAAAACTTATTCTTGGTGGAGAACCTTTAAAGGGAGATGAATATGATAAAGGTTTCTTTTATAAACCCACTGTATTTAAAGATGCTGAACCTTCTATGAGGATCTGTCAGGAGGAGATATTTGGTCCTGTTGTTGCTTTTATAAAGGCTAAAAATCTTGATGAGGCTATTGATATATTAAATGGAACCAAATATGGCCTATCTTCTTCAATTTACACACAGGATATAAATAATGCAATGAAGGCAATAGCGAGAATTGAGGCTGGTATTACTTATATAAATGGACCAACAATAGGAGCAGAGTGTCATCTTCCTTTTGGAGGGGTAAAGGCTACTGGTAACGGACACAGGGAAGGCGGGTGGACGGTTTATGATATCTTTACGGAGATAAAAACAGTTTATATAGATTATTCAGGAAAACTTCAAAAAGCTCAGATTGATACCTGGGAAAATAAATAACTTTGAAAAATTTTAAAGAGATATTAGATAATGGGAAAAGGTAAAAATTAATTTTTTGAAAATTTTTGACATTTATTCTCATATTCTATAATTTTATGGTAGCCGCACCCTTTAGGGTGCGCAAAAATTCACTTTTTATGCAAAAACGGGTAAAGTAAAGGTATATTTTCTGTGCAACTCTTTTAAAAACAAAGTTTGGTTTTGCTTATGCTTACAAATTTTTATGAGGTGAAATGCAAAAAATTTTATGAGAAAATACCTATGTTGAAAAATTTAAAGAGGAATATACAAAAAACATTTTGTAGTGGGCACCTCTTTTAATCTTATTGAGCCAGAAAAATTCAATATTGTTATGGTATTCTACAAACTTTTGGCATTTATGAAAATTTGACTTAAAATAAAAATATTATTTAGGGGGGGTTAAAGGAAAAAGATAGAAAATTTAATTAAAGAATCAGTTTAAATAAAGGTTAAAAAGGAGGTATAAATGTTTAAATTTTTATTAATAATATGGGGGTTAACTCCCCCTTATCTGCCTTTTGAGGGTAAAATAACACCCTCACTAAGAGAAAAATTGAATTATCTCTCAAAGAATGATAGAATTCACGTTGTTGTGCATCTTTCTGATATTTATCCTTATGATGAAATAACTTCCCTTTCAACAGAAGAAAAAGTTCGGTTTTTTAAGGAATATGCCAAAAATTCTCAGTCAAAAGTAATAAAATGGCTTGAAGATAATTTTAAGGGTGAATATGAAATTCTAATGAAGAATTTTGCTTATAATGGTTTTCATATGGAGGCTACTAAAAAAGTTATTTATGCACTTGAAAAAAATGATGATATCTGGTTTATAGATGAAAATCGCGAGGTAAAGATAATATACACAAAAACTGAAAAGGATAATACCTATCCAGCAGCTATTGAGTGGAATGTTTCAAAGGTTAAAGCTGATTCCTGCTGGTATGCTGGTTATAATGGACAGGATGTTATAATAGGTCATATTGATACAGGAGTAGAGGTATCTCATCCTGCTCTTTCAGGTAAATGGGTTACAGGTTACTGGTTTGATGGTGTAAATGGAAATCCTAATCCATATGATGATAACGGACACGGAACCCATACAATGGGAACTATTCTCGGAGGAGATGGCGTAGGTCCTTTTACAGAAGATATAGGAGTTGCTCCTGGTGCGAGATTTGTTACAGCCAAGGCTTTTAATTCTAGCGGTTCTGGAAGTTATGCAACTATAGACCCATGTATGGACTCAATGGTTTCCTGGAAGGGAAGAGTTGATATCAGAGCTGTGTCAAATTCCTGGGGAACAACAAATTATACAGATTTGCACTGGTGGGGTGTTGTATATACCTGGCTTACTCTCGGCATTTTACCTGTTTTTGCCGCTGGAAATGAGGGTTTTTCAGGTTTAAGAGCACCAGGAAGTTATCCTCATACTCTTGCAGTTGGTGCAACTGATATAAATGATAATATTGCTTCTTTTTCAAGCAGAGGACCGGCCCCTAATCAGAGTCCCTTTAATGATACAACTTACTGGTTGAGAAATGACTGGAACTTTATAAAGCCACAGATAAGCGCACCTGGAGTAAATATTCGTTCCTCTGTTCCAGGTGGGGGTTATCAGGGAGGCTGGAATGGAACTTCAATGGCAACCCCCCATGTTGCCGGTGCAGTTGCTATTATTGTTCAAAAAAATAATCTGCTTACACCAAAACAGATATACAGTTTAATAATTGATTATCCTGACAAGCCTACTCAGGGTTCACCTTATCCAAATAACAATTATGGATGGGGAAGATTGAATATATGGAAAGCCTTACAAAATACTCCCTCACCGAATAGACCCTTTATTCTATTTTCAAGGTATAGAGTTGATGATGCAAATGGTAATGGAAACGGTATATTTGACCCGGGTGAAACTGTAAATCTTTTTATTACATTGAGAAATATAGGTATTAATGCCACAAATGTAAATGCTGTTTTAAAAACCTCAGACTCATATGTTAGTGTTTTAGACTCAACTGCACTTTATCCTGATATGCCTACAGAAAGTTCAAAGGTAAACATTGATCCCTTTGTTGTGACATCTTCACCTTCAACTCCACTGGGGTATCAGGCTCCCATGGTTCTTAAAATAAATTCCAATGATTCTATCTATGATTTCAGAAATTTCAATTTGAAGGTTGGACTTATACCAGTTCTTTACGGAAATCATGATGTTGGTGAAATTTTGCTAACAGTTACAGCTCTTGGAGCAATAGGATTTACAAATAGTAACCAGAATGAAGGTAGTGGGCTTCATTACCCTAAAAATAGTCAAAATTATCTTAAAATTGGTTCAATCTGGGCTGGTAATTCAAATTCCTATGTATTAAATACAGACTATTCAGCTGATAACGCAGATTGGATGTATTTACCAAATGGATTATTACAGATAGGAGCCACTAAATATTCAGATCAGGATGCAAGTGCAAGGTATGATGATTCAGGACACCCAAATTCAAGGGGTGTTGAGGTGCATCAGGAAAGTTTTGCTTGGGCACTTCCACCCTATAACGATTTTATAATTTTTAAATACACAATAAAAAATAACTGGAATTATAATTTGATTGATTTTTACTCAGGAATGTTTCTTGATATTGATATAAGTCCAAATTCTGATACAGGTGGAAGAGATCTTGGAAGGAAAGCTATTTATTTAAGTAATGGTAACCCTACTCATAACAAATGTCTTGGAATTGTACTCCTTGAACCACAGAACCCCAGAAATATAACATTTATACAGAATTCCGTTTATGTTGACCCTAATGGCTATATTACGGATGCCTATAAATTTCAATTTCTTAAGGGTTTAATTGGAATTCCTAATACTTACCAGAAGGATAACTGGTCTACTCTTATTTCAGCGGGTTCATTTACAATCCCTTCAGGTGATAGTATTGTTTTAGCATTTGCTGTTGTTGCAGGTGACAGTCTTTTTGATTTTCAGGGAAATGCTGATACTGCAAGAGATGTCTGGAATGGATTAGGTATTAGAGAAAAACCTGTTTCCTTTATTTATTCAAATAGTCCTTATATCATATCAACTTTTGGTTTAAAAAATAATGAATTAAAACTTTTTGTTCCTTACTCAGGTAAATATTATGTTTCAATTTATAACCAAACAGGTAGAAGACTCGGTAATACCTTTAAATTTTATGAAAAAGAGGGAATTTATACCCTTTCACTTTCAGAAATTATTTCAAAATCAAATAAACTATCCAAGGGCACTTACTTTATAAAACTTAGCTCGGATTCAAGGGACTTTTTAGGTAAGTTTATTATATTTAAATGAAAGTTAATGAAGGGTTCAATCCCCTGAAAAAATAAGGAGGAAAAGCATGAGGAGTCTCATTTTAGCCCTTTTAGTAGCAGGGCTTATAGCTGGTGAAGGCATTACAGTAAAAACAGGTTCTTTACCTACCTCTAAAAAAGATGAACTTTTAAAAGCAGGTGCCTCTCTACTTCAAAATGGAAAACCTTCAGAGGTTTATAAAAATCTTTTAAAGGTTCCTCTCTGGGATGTTGTTGATTCCTTCCCTGCTCCAGGTTCATATCACATGGGTCTTGGGTTTGATGGGACTTACCTTTATAATATTTCAAATGCAACTACCCCTGTTATAGTTTATGTTATTGATCCCTCAACTGGTAATGTGGTTAATCAGTGGCAACTTTCAAGTGGCGGTTATTGTCTTGGAATAACATATTTTCAGGGTTATTTATGGATAGCTGATTTTAGCTATGGATACATATATAAATACCAGACAAATGGAACCTATGTTCAAACATATTCTTCACCTGTTGGAACATATATAAGGGGTCTTACAAATGATAATAATTATTTATGGGTTGCAAGTGTTGGTGGTGGGGTTGGATTAGGCTCTCTTGTTCAATGGGATCCTTCCACCAATCAGATTATTAGAACTGTAAGTGTTGGAAGTATTATTGATTGGCCAATGGATATAAGTTATGATTCAAGAACAGGAAATATGTGGGTTACTGATGATAATGGAGCTTCTGCAGAGATAAATGAGGTTGATATTTCGGGCTCAAACGGTGTAATTGTGGCTCAGTATGCTCCACCCGGGGGTTACAGTCTTATTCCAGAGGGTATAGTTTTTGATGGTGATAAGTTTATATACTATACTGCCTTTTATGCCTCTTATATATGGAAAATATTGGCAGCCACTTTCAATAACGATGTCAGCACCTATCAAATAATATCACCTTCCTCAACTACTATGCCCTATACTCCTACTGATATTAAAGCTGTAGTTAAAAATATAGGTCAAACAAATGCAGGTAGTTTTAATGTTTATTGTGTTGTTGAATCTCTCGGTGTCCAGGTTTACTCTTCGTCTCAAACAATACCTTCTCTTCCTGCTGGAGCATCTGATACTATTACTTTTTCTCCACAGTGGACACCATCAGAATTTACTTATGAGATAATTGTATGGCACGATTATGCTGATGATTTTGCCGGAGATGACACTTTGACAAAACAAGTTAAAGCTTCTTCAGGTGAATGGATATGTTATAATGACGGAGTAATGGCAAATGCCTATGCATTTTATGCTGCTGGTAATGCATGGGGACACAGAATTTCCCCAGCAACATATCCTTATTATGTAGATACAGTTAAAGTTTATATTCTATCAGAAGGAGACCCTTACTGGCCATGGCCTGATGCAACCCATCAGGATTTCCAGATTTCTGTATTTGATGAGAATTCAGGTTATCCTGGAAATGAAATTTTTGTTGATACCGTGAATGTTACAACAGACTCACTTGACCCTTCAGGCTCAAGGTCCTGGGTTTATGCTTTTCCAAAAGTAAAGATTAATTCAGGAGATTTCTGGATAGGTCATGTTCAGCTTTATCCTTATCCTGGAACAGAGGGTCAGGGTGTGGATGCTTCTCTTAATTATCCATCAAGAACTTGGGCAAGAATTGGTGGAACCTGGCAGCAATATGCAACTACTGGAGATCTTATGATGTGTGCCTTTGTAAGATATCCTTATGCACATGATGTTGGAGTATTTAGTATTGAAAAACCAAAACCCTTTGCTCCTGCCTATTCTTCAATTCAGATTCAGGCTAAAATAGTTAATGAGGGATTAAATACAGAAAGTTTTAATGTGGAAGCCAAAATAGACTCTGCTGGAGTCACAGTCTATGCTGATACAGTTCTTGTGAATAACCTAATAAGTGACGATACTTTGCTTGTAAGTTTTGCTCCCTTTACTACTGGTGCAGGTAACCTCAATTATACTCTCACTATAAAAACCCTTCTTTCAACTGATGTAAAACCTACAAATAATTTTAAGTCTCTTTCCTTTACAACAGTGGAAGTTCCAAGATTTATTACTGTTCCTGTTTCTCAGGTTATGCCAATTATTGATGGATTTATTGATACTTTGAGTGAATGGAATGATGCTATAAAACTTGATGCATCAGATGTATTCCAGATGCATAGATTACTTAATCCCCCGGGTTCTGCTTTCATTTATTTAAAATACGATGGTGATTATCTCTATGCAGCTGTGAGGGCTCCCTTTGATTTGACAAGAACTCAATTTGATAGAATATTCCTTTATTTTGATGATAATAACGATGGTCAATTTCCTCCTCCAGGTATTAAAAAAGAAGGTAGAGTTGCTCTCTATTATACTTCAATTCTTGATATAGCAGCTTTCACACCTATTTTTGTAGATAGAACTCTTGGACAGACAAAAAGCGTTGGATTCCCTTGTGCTTCTGCCATGCCTCTTGGTTACGAACAGTATGAAATTGCTATCCCTTTTGGGTCCCTTGATGAGGAGCTGGATGTTTCTTTCCCTGACACTGTTGGATTTTTCTTCCAAGTAGGTGATACTTTTGCAAATAAAATAGAATATGGTGGATGGTTCCCTCAGGATAATGATAGCGTAAGGGTCCCGTCCTATTATACAAAACTTATTTTCCCTGTTGTTGCTGTCAAAGAAGGCAAAAAGCCAATTAATATAAAAGAAAGACTTGAACTTGCTCTTAATATTCCCAATTCAATTTCTAAAAATCCTGAAATTAATTTTACAATTCCATATGCTTCCCCTGTGAAGATAAATCTTTACAATGTAAATGGTGTAAAAGTTGCAACTCTAATTGATAACAAATTTATGACACCAGGTAAATATAGTGTAAAGATTGATAGAGACAAACTTTCTTCAGGTGTATACTTTGTGAGACTTGAAACAAATACAAAGGATATCACTAAGAAACTTGTATTTGTGAAATAATTATAAGGGGGGGGATAACCCCCCTTTTTTATTTATCATTATATATTTTTGTATTGTACTTTTTTAATAAATTTTCTTTTATTTTATCTTTTTTTTCTTTAAATTTTTCCATTCTTAAAGCCTTTTCTATATAAATCTTTGCATCCTCAAAGGTTTTATTTTCTTTTTTGAATTTATCTAAGTGTTTATTATAATAATTTTTAATATCTTCTTCTTTTATATTTATTGTATCAGCAATCTTTTTAAAATATAACTTTATTAAATTTTCCTCTTTTAAATTTTTTAATTCCTTATTATATTCATAATCCCAAAAAAGTCCTTCTTTTAAGGATTCAATTAAAATTAATTTTTTTAATAATAAATCTTCAATAACTTTTTTTTCTTCCTCTTTATTTTTAGGTTTTTTATAAGGTGGTAAATTCTTTACATAATTTTCATATTCCAATTTTGTTAATTTTATATTTCCAGCTTCTGCAACATATTCTTTTAACCTTTTTTCAAAAATTTTGTCTATCTCCTTTTCTGCAATTTCCTTTAAAATACTTTCTTTGTAATCTATTAAAATTTTTTGAAAGTACTTTAAGGCACTGTCTGTTTCACCTATATTTTCAAATGTTAATCCCAGTTTATAAAAAATAGAATCTCTATTTCCTTTTTCTCTTATCTTATTTAAAGTTTTTAAATAATTTATTGCCAGATTATACTCGCCTGTAAAATAAGCTATATCAATAATTTTTGAGATAATTTTTTCTTTTTCTTCCTTCAAAACGGATTTTTGTAAGGCTTTTTCACATAAGACAATTGCTTTTTTGAATTCAAAAGATGCAAAAAGAGAATCAGCCTTTTTAAGTATAGAAACTTCTGTTTTTAAGAAAATTAGATAAATTATTAGAATCATACTAATAATTTTAAAAGAAAATGTGAAATTCGTTCTATATTAATTATAAGTTTATTTTCAATTTTTTATTTTTTTGTTTTAAAATAGATTATGGGAAATTATAAAATATTAATAACAGATAAAATTCATGAAGAAGGGAAAAATTATTTAATTTCAAAAGGATTTGAAGTTAAAGAAATATTAAATCTTTCTGAAGAAGAACTGGCAAAATTAATTAAAGATTTTCATGTTCTTATTGTTAGAAGTGCTACAAAGGTAACAAAAAATATTATTGAAAATGCTTCTAATCTTAAAATAATTGGAAGAGCTGGTGTTGGCCTGGATAATATAGATGTTAAAGCTGCAGAGGAAAGAGGAATAAAAGTTATAAACTCACCTGAAGCTTCCTCAGTTGCTGTTGCTGAGCTTGCAATACTCTTTATACTTTCTGCTCTAAGAAATTTTCCTCATGCCCATATTTCAATGAAAGAAGGTAAATGGGAAAAATCTAAATTTATGGGATTAGAATTAAAAGGAAAAAAGGTGGGAATTATTGGTTACGGAAGAATCGGTAAGGAAGTTGCAAAAAGATTAAAATGTTTTGAAACTGAAATATTAGTTTATGATCCTTATGTAAAAAGAAAGGAAAATAAAACCTTTGTTCAAACTCTTGAAGAAATTTTTTCAAATTGTGATATTATTACTATTCATACTCCTCTCACAGAAGAAACTAAATACATGATAAATAAAAAAATTCTTGAGAAAGCTAAAAGAGGGATAATAATAGTTAACTGTGCAAGAGGAGGTATAATTAATGAAAAGGATCTTTTATGGGCTTTAAATGAAGGAATAGTTTCCTATGCTTGTCTTGATGTTTATGAAAATGAACCCCCTAAAAATTTTGAACTTTTAAATCATCCAAATGTAATATTAACACCTCATATTGGAGCACAAACTTTAGAGGCTCAAAGTAAGGCAAGTTTAATTCTTGCTGAAAAAATTTATAAAGAACTTATTGAGTTTTCTTCAAAAGTTTAAAGCAGTTTTTTTTGAAGATAAAGTAAGAGAAAAAATAAAGATAAGGTTAGAAAATTATTTTTCTTTTCTTGAAAAGAAAGATTTTTTAAAAAATCACCCTTTTTATGAATTTGTCAAAAAAGTTAATGAGGATGGTTTTAAATACATAGAAAGTCTCTTTAAAAAAGAAATTCTTAAAATGGATGAAGAAGAAAATTTTTATATTTATGAGCAAGAGTTTAAAATATTTGGAAATAATTATTTAAGAAGGGGTCTTTTATGTAACTTTAATATGGATTATGAAAATAAAATTTTTCCCCATGAACAAACTTTTGATTTTGCTGCTGAAATACATAAAAATTTCTATGAGAAATCAAAATTAAATTTTGAACCTGTTCTTCTTTTATATAAAGGTGAAAAGATAGATAATTTTATTGAAAAAGAAGAATTTCTTTTTGAAACTCAAGATGAATATGGTGAAATACATAGAATCAAAAGGTGTGATTTAAGAAAAGATTTTTTTGAGATAATAAATAAAAGTGAACTTGTTATTGCTGATGGACATCACAGATTTGAAGCAATTAGAAAATCTAAATTTAAAAAGAGGCTAACCCTTATATTTTCTATTGAAGATGAAAATTTAAAAGTTTTACCAACACACAGGGGTGCATTTATTAATAAAAAATATCTTGAGCATCTTATAAATAAATCAACAAAAATTGAAGAATTAGAATTTGAAAATTTCCTAAAAAATTTAAAAAATCCCTATCTAATTTTTTTTAATGGTCAAAATTTCTATTTACTAAAGGGAGAAAAAAATCTTTCAGTAGAGTATCTTCATAATGATATTCTTAAAGATAATAAAGAAAAAATTGGATTTTATAGGGATTATAAAAGTTTAATTAATGATGTTAAATTAAAAAAATTTAATGTTGCCTTTTTCTTGCCTCCAATAACACCTGAGATCGTTTTTGAATATGCAATTAAAAAAATTAAATTTCCTCCAAAATCAACAGATTTTTATCCAAAAACACTATGTGGTTTTATTGGACTTAAACTGGTATAGTTTTTTGAAATTTTAAAAACAAAGTTATAAAATAATATCATGAAAAGAATAATTTTGTTTTTTATTCTCTTATCAAACTGTTTATATATTCACCATTATCAGCATTTTCCTAAAATAGAAGAAAAAAAGGAAATTAAAGAAAAAGGTCCCTTTAAACCCTGGGATGAAGTTCTTAAGGATACAAAAATTGAGGAAGGATTTTTAAAGATTTATATAAAAAGGGATAACACTTTATACCTTGAACTCTCTCCTTCAGATTTTGAAAAGGATTTTGGTCTTATCATGCATCTTTCCTACGGTCTTGGAGATTTAAATATTATTGAAGGTCTCCCTTTAAGTGATACAAGACTTTTAAGATTTAGAAGAATTGGAGACAAAGTTTATTTAATTCATAGAAATGTAAGATTCAGGGCTGAAAGAGAGGAATTCAAACATTTTCTTGAGGAAAATGTTGGTCACTCAGTTTTAGCCTCATTTAAAATAGAAAGTGAAAATGAAAAAACTAAAAATGTTTTGATTAATATAACAGATTTTTTAGTTTCTGATTACCCTGATCTTTCAAGATACCTTAAATATTATTATGGAAATAAACCTTTAAGGTTTGATAAAAATAATAGCACAGTATATAAATTAAAAAATTTTCCAGAAAACACTGAAATAGATGTTCTTCTGAATTACGAAACATCTGATACTCCCATTTATGGAGGAGAAGGTATTTCAGATTACAGATATTTAACTATAGGTGTTAGATTTTCCTTCTATAAATTACCTGAAAAACCCATGAGAATAAGATTGGCTGATGAAAGGATGGGTTACTTTTTAGAAGCCTTTATGGATTTTGATAGAGAAAAAGAAGAATCCCCATTTTTAAGAATAATTAATAGATGGAGACTTGAAAAAAAGGACAATTCACAAGAAATATCAGAACCTGTAAAGCCAATTGTGTTTTATCTTGATAAAAGTATTCCACAGGAATATAAAAAATATGTAAAAGAAGGAATTTTGGCTTGGAATGAGGCTTTTGAAAAAGCAGGTTTTAAGGACGCAATAGTTGTCAAAGATGCCCCTGATGATCCAAACTGGGACCCTGAAGATATAAGATATTCAACAGTAAGATGGATTTCTGCAAGAGAAATGGGCTATGCGATAGGACCTTCACAGGTAGATCCAAGAACAGGTGAGATATTAAATGCTGATATTTTGATTTCAAGTAGTTTTGTAAGAGGCTGGCTTTTTGATTACGAGGAACTTATTGAACCTTTAAAAAATCAAAAGGAGATAGAAAGATTTATTAATACTTTGCCAGAAGATTTAAGGAAAAGACTTTGTTTATATGAATATGGCTTAAAACAACAAATCGGTTTTCAATATGCTGTTCTAAAAACTCTTGGAATAATAAAGGAAGATAAAGAATTTCCAGAGAAATTTATCGGTGATGCAATTAGAGAGCTTGTAATGCATGAGGTAGGACATACCCTTGGTTTGAGGCACAATTTTAAAGCCTCTTCAAGTACACCCTTTGAAAAATTGAATGATACATCCTTTACCCATAAATATGGCCTTTCCTTATCAGTTATGGATTATAACCCTGTTAACATTTCTTTGGATAGTAAAAAACAAGGAGATTTCTGGAACAAAAAGGTTGGTGAATACGATAAATGGGTTATAAAGTATGGATATGCTCCATGCTACAAACAGAAAGAGGATGGCCCTTTTCCAATGAAAGGGGAACTTATTGAGGATCCAGTGGAAGAATTTAAATATTTAAAAAAGATAGCAAGAGAGAATACTTCGCCATTTTATGCTTATGGAACAGATGAAGATGCAAGTTTTTATTATGGTGTGGATCCTCTTACTTCTACATGGGATCTTTCAGATAATCTTTTAAAATACGCAGAAGAAAGAGCCTTTATAACGAAAAATGTGTTACCAAAACTTGAAGATGTGCTGATTCAGGAGGATGAAAGTTATCTCAGATTAAGGAACGCATTTGTAAGGGTAAATTATGAAAAGTATATAGCATCTTTACCACTTATTAAATTCATTGGAGGAGTCCATTTTAACAGATTTCACAAAGGTTATGAAAAACCTCCTCTTGATCCAGTTCCTCCTGAAAATCAAAGAAAAGCAATAAGTTTTCTCCTTCAAAATTTCTTTTTGCAGAATTCTTTCAATTTTGATGAAAATTTATTGAATAAACTGGCTCCTAACAGATGGGCACACTGGGGAATGTGGAATTCCTTTTATCCTACGGATTTTCCAGTTCACGATTTTGTTTTGTTCCTTCAAAAAAGTATCTTAGAATTTTTATTTTATCCTGAAAGATTAAAGAGAGTTATTGATAATGTTGTGAGAACTAAAGACAAAAGTCCCTTTACTTTAAGCGAACTATTTGAAAATGTAACCAATTCAATTTTTGAGGAGGTTTTAAAGGATGAAATTACTATTATAAATTCTTTCAGAAGGAATCTTCAGAGAGCGTATGTGGAAAAACTTGGTGAAGTTCTTTTAAGTGAAAAGTATCCAAGTGATGCAAAATCCCTTTCAAGATATGAATTGACTAAGGTAAAAGATAAAATTGAAAAAAAGATTGATAAAATAGAAGACCTTGATACAAAAGCACACCTTATAGAAATTAAAGAGAAAATTAAAAAGATTCTTGAAAGCTCTTTAACTATAGAGGTTAAATATTAGTTAATAAAAACCTTCTCTAACAGTGGCAATTTTAATATTAATAGAACTTCCCTTTTTCACCTTTGTTCCAGGTTTTGGATTTTGATCAATTATTTTATTTTCAGGATATTCTGCACTTATTTCTTTTTCTACTTCTCCTAATTTTAATCCTTCTTTTTCTAATATCTGGTTTGCTTGGTTCAGGTACTTTCCAATAAGGTTGGGAACAGTAACGAGTTCTTCTCCAGAAGAAATATAAATTGTAATTTTTGAACCCTTTGGAATTTCACTCCCTTGTTCTGGGTATGTTTTAACAACACGACCCTCAGGTATCTCAGAATTTCTTATTTTTTCTATATCACCAATTAAAAATCCATAATCAATGAGAACTTTCTGTGCAGAAGCAAGGTCTAGACCTGAAACAGGGGGCACTTTAACAAATTCTTCCTTTTTACCTTTTGCTATTTTTACATAAATAGAAGTTCCTTTTGAAACAATTGAACCTGCAAGTGGTCTTTGTTCTGCTATCACCCCCTCTGGAACTTCAATTGTTTCTACTTCCCCTTCAATAACAAGTGATAAACCAAGCTGTGAGAGAACAAGTTTTGCTTGCTGGGGTAAGGTTCCCTTTAAATCAGGAACCTCAATATTTTTTGATTCTTCAGTTTTTTCTGATACAGTACCTTTTTTTGCTTCAAGAGCAGGTTCAATTAAATAGTAAAAAGCAAAGTTAACTCCAATTGCCACAAAAAGTGAAGTTATAAGAGAAATTAAAAAGGCTGTTCCCCTGTCAACCATAATTTATCCTTGAGAGAATAATTCCAAGGGTAAAAAGAATCCCGAAATAAAGATGTAATTGAGCTGTAAATAAGTCAAGGAGTCCGAACTGAAGGTAGTTTGGTTTAAAGGAAAGTTTTACATTTCTGTAGGCTACTGGTAAGGAAAACAGAACAAGGATTGTTTGCCAGGGAAGCATTTTTAAAAATATGAAAAAAATTGTCAAAATATATGAAAAAGAGATAAGTAAAAGGTAATAGTAAGATGAACCTTTTATACCCAAAAAGGATGCAATAGTTTTATAACCTGCTTTTATATCTTCAACAAGGTCTCTGAAGTTATTTCCGTGGAGAATTCCTATTACAAGAAGTCCTATCGGTATGGATATAATAAAGGGTAAAATTGAGATTTCTCCTGTTTGAACATAGTATGAACCAAGTGCAAGAAGTGGACCAAACCCAAGAAATACTGAAATATCACCAAGAGCCCTGTATTTTAAACCTATTGGCTTAATCTGATAAAAAACTCCAAGGAAAAATCCTATTATTCCTATGATAAAAACCCATATTCCTTTTAAAAATGTCAAAAATATCCCTATTAAAGAGCCAACTGTCAAAAGTGAAATTGAGAGAATAGTCTGTTCTTTAACACTTAGTAATTTATCCTGGAGCATTCTTGAAGCACCTAAAACAAGCCAGTCATCAACACCGTATTTATAGTCCATAAGGTCATTCAAGGCATTTACTCCAGCGTGAATGAAAAGGACACCGAAAAATGTGAGCAAAAGGATGGGTATATTAACTTTTGGGGCAATAAATGCTCCTATAAGAACCGATATGAGTGTTGCTGTAAAAGCAAAAGGTCTTGTTGCCCTAAAGAATCTTTCAATTTTTGGCATTCCCTTATCCAGTTCAAGGGCTTTCTTAAAATCTTCTTCCTGAGGCACTATTTCCTCTCTTGGTTTGAATACTGTCCTGAAGTCGGATAGATAGATTTTTGTTGGCTTAATTTTAATAACAACAAGGTTTTTGATCATTTTAACAAAAGGGATAAGTTCAATATTTTTCTGGAAAAGTAAAGCTCTTTCCTCTTCTCTTTCTTTAGGGTTTCCAAGAATTTCTACTTCTCCTTCACCCTGAATAAAAAAGTCCGGTATCCCTCTTTCAATAACGAAAAAAACCCTGTTGTTTTTGATTAAATTTTTATAGTTTTTGGATTTTTCTATAATTGCATAAATATAAAGCCCTTTACTCGCAAAATAAACCCTGCTTGACCAAAGATTTTCTCCAAAGGTGGAAATGGTCATACTTTTATTTTTTTTGAATACTTCAAAAATTCTTTTAATAGTTTTTTCTTCCATCCTTTAATTGAGATAATCTAAGGATTTGAACCTTAATTAAAAATTATAAAAAAAACAAGAAATTTTTTCAATTTAGCTGATTATTATTTAAGATTGTTAATAATTTTGTAAGATTTTTTTATATGTTAAACTTTTCTAAAGGTTTATATAATACCTTTTCACATACTTTTTGCCATTTCATAAAGCCTTTTTATTCTTTTTTCAACAGGGGGATGGGTTGAGAAGAGCTCAAAGAGGGCTTCACCTTTTAAAGGGTTTTCAATAAATAAGTGGTGAGTTCCCTCATAAATCTCAGCTGGGGCTATTTTTATTCCTTTTGATATTTTTTCAAGTGCCCTTGCAAGATAAAGAGGATTGAGAGATAGCTTTGCCCCATATTCATCTGCCATATATTCCCTTGACCTTGATATTGCAAGCTGTATTAAAAGAGTAATTATTGGAGTAAATATTAAAAGTATTAAAGCTCCAATAAAAGAGAGGGGATTATTCTCCTCCCTGTCCCTGCTATTAAACCCAAACATTAACCCCCATCTGATCCAGTGTATTATTATTGAAATTGCTCCTGCAATTGTTGCTGCTATTGAGGCTATAAGAACATCCCTGTTTTTTATGTGGGCAATTTCATGAGCTAAAACCCCCTTTATTTCCTCTTTTGTTAAAATCTGCAATAGCCCTTGAGTAACTGCAACACAAGATTTTTCAGGACCCCTTCCTGTTGCAAAGGCATTGGGCTGAGTCATCGGTATCAGGTAAATTTCAGGTTTTTTAATACCTGCTCTTGAGGAAAGCTCCTCTACAATTTCATGAAGAAAAGGTGCTTCTTCATAACTAATTTTCTTTGCACCATACATAGCAAGAACTATTTTATCTGAGAAATAGTAGGATACAAAGTTCATTATTCCAGCAAGAATTAGAGCATAGAACATACCAGTATAACCACCTAAAAGATTACCGAGAAATATTAAAATTCCTGTCAAAAAACCTAAAAATAAAAAAGTTTTTATTCTGTAATTCATAATTTATATATACTCCAGAATTTTTTTATTTTCAATCTTTATGTTTCACGTGAAACATTTAAAGGTAACTTAACCAGTATTCTCTGTCAAGTGTTCTATAGTTTATTGCCTCTGCTATATGTTCTTTTTTTATTTCTATGGAACTTTCTAAATCTGCTATTGTTCTTGCAAGTTTTAAAATTCTTGTATAAGCTCTTGCTGAAAGGCTCAAATTTTCCATTGCCTTTAAAATAAGGTTTTCGCATTCTCCATCAATTTTTATGTATTTTTTTATAAGTTTTGAATTTAAATGGGAATTTGAATATATCCCATTTTCATTTTTATATCTTTCAAGTTGTATTTCTCTTGCCTTAATAACCCTTTCCCTTATTCTTTCTGAGCATTCTCCCTCCTCTTTATTTTTTAAATCAGAAGGTGAAATTGCTGGAACTTCAATATGTATATCAATTCTATCGAGAAGTGGTCCAGAAATCTTTCTTGTATACTTTCTTATCTCCCTTGCAGTGCATCTGCATTCCCTTCTTCTATCTGTTAAATATCCACAGGGACAGGGATTCATTGCAGCAATAAGCATAAATCTTGCAGGATAGGTTAATGATATTTTTGCCCTTGAAATAGTTACAATTCCATCTTCAAGGGGTTGTCTTAAAACTTCTAAAACATCCCTTTTAAATTCAGGGAGTTCGTCAAGGAATAAGACTCCATTGTGAGCAAGTGAAACCTCACCTGGTTTTGGAATTTGTCCTCCCCCTATCATTCCTGCTGTTGATATTGTATGGTGTGGAGCTCTGAAAGGTCTTCTTGCAAGGAGTGGTTCATCTTGCGAAAGGGTTCCAGCAACTGAATGAATTTTTGTTACCTCAAGGGCTTCTTCAAGGGATAAGGGAGGTAGTATGGAAGGGACTCTTCTTGAAAGCATTGTCTTACCTGCTCCAGGCGGACCTATCATTAAAACATTGTGTCCTCCAGCTGCAGCTATTTCAAGTGCTCTTTTAACATGGTATTGCCCTTTTACTTCTGAAAAATCTTCCTTATAATTTGATAGTTCTTTAAATACTTTAATTTTATCAATATTAACAGGTTTTAAATTTTCTTCTCCCCTTAATACCCTTATCGTGTGATCTAAACTTTTCACCGGATAAATAAGAACATCCTGGACCAAACCCCCTTCTTTAGCATTTTCTTCAGGAAGATAAATTTCCCTTATCCCTTTTTCTTTTAATAGAAGGACAATTGGGAAAACACCTTTAATTTTTCTTAATTTTCCATCAAGGGAAAGTTCACCTAAAAAGGCTTTATTTTTTAAAATATGGGGTTCTATTAAATTACAAGATGCTAAAATTCCAAGAGCAATTGGTAAATCAAAACCTGCCCCTTCTTTTTTAATATCAGCAGGTGCTAAATTTATAACAATCTTTTTTACAGGAAGACTGAATCCGGAATTTTTTATTGCTGAAAGAACCCTTTCCTTTGATTCCTTTACTGCTGTTTCAGGTAAACCAACAAGAGTATAGGAAGGTAGCCCTGGTGATAAATCAACCTCAACTTCTACTAAAAAGCCATTTATTCCATAGTAGGAGGCTGATAAGACCTTTTCAACCATAAAACTTATTATAAATTAAATCCCTCGTAAAAAGCATTTTCTAAAATATTTAAGCTTTCTCCCTCAATTATTGCAACATCAAATCTAACATCTACTTTTTCATACAAATTTTTTCTTTCAAGATAAATTTTTGAAAATTTAATAATTCTATCAATTTTCTTTTTGTTTATTGATTGGATTCCTGATAGAAAATAGCCTTTCTTTCTCTTTTTAACCTCAACAAATACAATTAGATTATCCTTTTTTAAAATTAAATCGATTTCTCCTCCTCTGAAATATACATTTCTGTCTAAAAGTTTATAACCTTTTTTAAAATATTCCTTTAAGACTAAATCTTCACCCTTATGTCCTTCCTTTAATTTATTCTTCAATATTAACTATTTCCACTTCTTTTGTTTTTAAATCAATTATTGCAAAAGTTTTTTTATCATAAAGATACCCGCAGGCTTCACCAGGATTTAAAAAAATTGTATTTTCTTTTCTAACATGGATAACCTTGTGCCAGTGCCCAAAAAGTAAAAAATCTATTCCCTTAATTTCTGCAAAATAATCTTCTGGATAAATATGGAAAAGCATAAATTTTATTTTTTTTAATTCGTATAAAAGGGGTGGCTCATAAATTTCAAAATTCAGCGATTTTGCCCTCTCATAAAGACCCTGTTTTTCTCCATCATTGTTTCCAAAAATAGCCACAAGTTTTCCGGAATATATTTCTCTTATTTTATTTAAAGTGAAAGGTGATATTATATCACCAAGATGAAATACAAAATCAATTTTTCTCTGATTTATCTTTTTGAAAGCCTTAGATACGGCTTCTAAGTTATCGTGGGTATCACTTATACAGGCAATTTTCATTTTATTAAATATTTTTCAAAAATTTTTTTTATTTCTTCAGGGATTCTTATTGGTTTAAAATTTCTGTCAGTGAATACATGCCTTGTGTAGCCTGTTGCAAGTAAAGTGCCATCCCTTAATACATCATAGTGAATTTTAAAGGAAGAATTTTTCATTTCCTTTATTCCAAGTTTGATTAAAAGTTCTTCATCATAGTGGGCGGGTGATTTGTAATGACAGTAGGCCTCAATGACAGGTAAAAATAGTCCTCTTTTTTCAAGTTCACTGTATGGATAACCGTTTTCTCTCATAAAACTTGACCTTGCTGCTTCAAAATATATAAAAAAATTTGCGTAATAAACAACTCCCATCTGGTCTGTTTCAGCATATCTAACAAAAAGTTTGTATTCAAACATAATTTTATAATAAAATAAAAGAGTATGATTTTTCTAAAAATTCTCATAATAATAAATTTTTTTGAATTTAGGCCACATTTTAATAAGGGTTTTATATTTATTCCTTATCAAATTGACTATTCTCACTTTGGCTCTTACGGTGTAGCTACCTTTAATGGTTTTTGGTTGATTTATGATAATCTTTTTTACGATTTAGGTTTATCTTCTTTTTTACTTTTTGATGAAGGAATTGATTCAAGGATATTTTATGCAGAAAAAATTGTTATGGGAGGTTATGGAATTGATTTATTTTTACAGAAAAAGTTTATAAAAGGGAATAAAAATTTATTTTTACCCTTTGATATAAAACTTAGTTTTGAAGATTTTTATTCACAGTTAAGAACTATAAATTCTTTGAAGCCATCCTTCAAATTTTCTCCATCATATTATCAAAATTTTTCAAAAAATCTAAAACCAGGAATAAAGTTTGAAGGAATTTATAATATTCAGGGAGAAAGAGAGATTTTTGTTTTAAACCCATTAATTGATTTTATTTTCTTTCCTGAAAAGATTCTCTCTGTTTCTCTTTCTTTAAATTATAAGAATTTATTTTCATCTGGATTGAGTTATTCATATCCCGAAGCAAGGTTAACGTTTTTTTCAAATCCACTTTCCAATATCTTTCTTCTTTTACAGGGTTTTCTTTCTCTAAAATCAGGTGAAAATCCTTTCAGTGGTGGTTTAAAAGGTGATTATTTGTATGGGGAGCCTGTTTTAAAGGAAGGAGCTGGATTTAAATTTCTCCTTGGTTTTGTTATTTATCCTGAAAAGAAGAGGAAAATTCAGATTTTTGTAAAAGATGAGGAAGGTAAATACTTATCACCGAATGTAGAGGAAAATCCTATAATTGGTTTTGAAAGAAGAAAGGAAGGTTTTTATGAAAAAATTAATTTAAAGCCTGATACTTATTTAGTAAAATTTAGTTTAGAAGGGTATAGGGATACATCAATTTATTTATATCCAGAGGAAATTGAAAAGGATCTGGTAAAGTATTTTATAACAATGAGGAAGATTGAGTTGAAAGAAGAAATTGAAAAGCCTTTAACTATTGAAAGAACTGATTTTTATTTTTATTTTGATTCTGCAAAGGCTGAAATAAGAGATATTTACAGGGATACCTTTGACTTAATTTTAAAAATAATTAAAGAAAGTAAAAAGGATACAGTAAATTTACTTGTAAGGGGTAATGCATCCCCTGAGGGTGATACTTTATTTAACAGGAGATTATCCTTTGAAAGGGCAAATAGGGTTTTTAATTTTTTGAAACTTTTGCTTTATAGAGATGTTTTTATTTTAAGCAAGATTGAATCTGAGTATGATCCGAAAATAAAAGTTTCAGATTTGCCAAAATCAGAGTGGAAGTATAAAAGAAGAGTTCATTTAAAGATATATTAGATAATGGGAAAAAATAAAAATTCGCAGGCTAAAGCCTGCGCCTACCACTTTTTGAAAAATTTTTAACATTATTCTCATATTCTATAATTTTATGGTAGCCGCACCTTTTAAGGTATAAATTAACAAGTTTTTCAGAATATTGTTTATATTATCCTTCATATTATCTTCACCCTTAATTTTCCAAAAAAACAGAGGTTCTATAATTTTATGGTATTCGCACCCTTTAGGGTTCGCAAAAATTCTTTAAGAGAGCCTTTTTCTTTTATCCCCATAATTTTATTTAATCATATTTAATCATATGACTTCCACAATTTTATGGTAGCCGCACCCTTTAGGGTGCGCAAAAAATTCAATTTAAGATTAAAATACGAAAAAGAAAAAAAGTTTAAAAAATAATGATAGAGAGGGGAAATTTTAGGGAGATCCCTTTAAAGAGGCTTGAGATTATCAGATTTTTTGAAAAATAGGCAGTGAGTCAACAAGGGATGTTTTTATAGTTAAAAAGGTTGCGGTATATTTATAGAAAAAGCAAAATCAGGAACATTTTGTAAAAAGGCGCCCCAAAAAAATCTTATTAGCCAGAAAAATTCAATATTTTTATAGTATTCTATAGATACTTTGAATTTTTCTTATTTTTTCTTTATAATTTAAATTATGAAAATAATAACAATTCCAAAAGTTTTGAGGGAGAAACTTGGGGAGGATGGGGTTGATGCATTGATTGAACTTTTAAATGCTTCTAACGAAAAACTGAAAATTGATTTAATTGAGTTACAGACTGAAAAATATGAAAGGAGACTTACTGAGGAGATTTCAAAGTTAAGGGTTGAATTTAATGAGAAAATTTCAAAAACTTATGCGAACATAATAAAATGGATGTTTATATTCTGGGTAGGGCAAATAAGCGTTATGACTTTAATATTTTTTACCTTTCTAAAATTCATTAGATAATACTTTCAAAGTGTAAAAATCTTGTAAAGTTATTCATTAATTGAAAAATTTTAAAGAAATATTAGATAATGGGAAAAGGTTAAATTCGCAGGCTAAAGCCTGTGCCTACCATTTTTATAAAATCTTTAGATGGAAAGCTACACCTTTTAAGGTATAAAGTAAAAAGTTTTTTAGAATATTGTTTCTATTATCCTTCATATTATCTTCACCCTTAATTTTCCAAAAAACAAATGTTTTATAATTTTAGTGTAGCCGCACCCTTTAGGGTGCGCAAAAATTCACTTAAAGATTAAAATACAAAAAATAAAAAAAGTTTAAAAAATAAATGATAGAGAAGAAAAATTGAGGTGAAAATGCAAAAGATTTTATAAAAAAATGCCTATGTTGAAAGATTTAAAGAGGACTATACAAGAACATTTTGTAGCAGGCATTTATAAAAATTTTATTGAGCCAGAAAAATTCAATATATGCCTTAAATAACTTGAAAAAATCTTAAAAAGAAAGTAAAATTCAATATACAGGGAGGTAAAATTATGGAGAAAAAATGGATGGAATATTTATCAAAAGCTGTTGATGCTTTTATTGATGATATGAAAACAATTGTCCCTGAAGAAACTAAAACTCACCTAAGAAATTCTGTTAAGGAACTTATGCTTGCAGTTAAAGTTTTAATAGATAAAAAAATAGAAAAAATTGAAGGAGAAAAAAAGAAGGAGGGACATAAGGTAGAAATTAGAGAAGCTTAAAAAAATTAATGAGAATAATACTTTTCACAGGAAAGGGAGGGGTGGGTAAAACTACAATTGCAGCAGCTACAGGTGCATATGCCTCTATTTTAAATAAGAAAGTTCTCATTATTTCTGTTGATCCTGCCCACTCTCTTTCGGATGTTCTTGAAGTAGAGCTTGAAGCAGAACCAAAGGAAGTACAAAAAAACTTCTTTGCTCAAGAAGTTGATGTATATTACTCAGTTGAAAAATTCTGGGGAGAACTGAAAGATTACATAAGAGCTCTATTTCAGTGGAAAGGGGTTGACGAAATTTTAGCAGAAGAACTATCTGTTTTACCTGGAATGGAAGAGGTTTCCTCTTTTTTATGGATTAATAAACATTTAAAAGATGGAATTTATGATGTTATAATTCTTGATGCTGCACCAACAGGAGAAACTTTAAGATTTCTTTCAATTCCAGATGTTGCTAAGTGGTGGATTGACAAAATCTTACCTATACAGAAAAAGATAGTCAAAGTTGTAAGACCTGCAGTAAAAGCTATCACGGATTTTCCTCTTCCAGAGGATGAAACATACGATGCCGCAGAAAATCTTTTCAATGACTTATTTTTTTTATATAAAACACTTCAGAATCCTGAAATCTCTTCAATAAGACTTGTAACAAACCCTGAAAAAATGGTTATGAGGGAGACAGAAAGAGCTTTTACTTATCTTCATTTATATGGTTATCCTGTGGATGCGGTTATATTAAACAGGGTTGTTGATGAAAATAATTTTCTTTATGAAATTCAGAAAAACTATCTTGAAAGGATAAAGACAAGTTTTGAGCCTCTTCCTTTATTTAAGGTTCCATATTATGACAAAGAAATTTTAGGTTTTGATAGTCTTGTAAAGCTGGGTGAAGAAATTTATGGTTCAGAGGACCCTTTAAAGGTATTTTACAGGGATAGTCCCTTTGAAATTTTGAGTATGGATGGAAAGTATATTTTAAAACTTTATTTCAAGAACTTAAAAAAGGAAAAGGCTTCTGTTTTTCAGAGGGGAGAAGACCTTGTTATAAGAATAGGTAATCAGAAAAGGCACTTTTATCTGCCAAGAGTTTTAACTTCTAAGATTGCAAGAGAAGCTATTATAAGGGATAATTCTCTTGATGTAATTTTTGAATAAATTATTAAAATTTATTTTCAATAACAGTAGGTCCTTTTATTTCCTCCCCATCTTTTATTATTGAATTCTTTATTGTAACAAAAGGACCTATCTTTGCTCTTTTTCCTATTTTAGTTTTTCCCATTAAATAAACCATGGGATAAATTACTGTGTCTTTACCAATTTCCACTTCAACTTCTATATAAGTTGAGTCCTTATCCATTATTGTAATGCCCTTTTCCATCCATTCCTTAATTATCCTATTTTTAAAAACTTTAAATACTCTTTCGTAATCTTCCCTTGTATTTATTCCCAAAATTTCTTCGTGATCCTTCAAAGTATATGTATCCACTTTTTCCTTTTTAGACACAAGTATTTCAATACAATCAGTTATGTAATATTCACCTTTTAAATTATCAGGTTTAATTTCAACTATGGCTTCCTTTAATGCATTTACTTTAAAAATATAAACTCCTGCATTAACTTCCTTTATCTCTCTTTCTTTTTCCGTAGCATCTATTTCCTCGACAATTTTAAAGGGCTTTCCATTCTTTCTCAAAATCCTACCATATCCAGTTGGATCTGGTAGGAAGGCAGTTAAAAAGGTGCATGTATTTTTTTCTTTATTGTGTTTTTCTATTAAATTTTTAAGAGTTTCTGACCTTAAAAGAGGTGTATCACCCGGTAAAACGAGTATATCACTTTCTTCATCTATGTAATCAAGAGCAACCCTTACAGCATCACCTGTTCCCATAGGGACTTTCTGTTCTATAACTTTTACCTCTTGTGGTAAATTTTTTTTAAGTTCATCATAATTTTTTCCTGATACAACATATATTGGATTTAAGTTAATTTCTTTTAATTTATCAATAATATGAAATATAACAGGTTTACCAAGAATTTCATGTAGAACTTTTGATTTTTCAGAATTAAATCTTTTACTCTTCCCACCTGCTAAAATAACAGGATAAATCATTTTACTTTTACAATCTCGTTTTTTTCATTAAAAAATAAAATTTTAGGTTTAAAATCTTTTATCTTTTCAGGCTCTAAATAAATAAAAGAAAAAACAAGAATTTTGTCACCTTTAATACCGAGCCTTGCAGTTCCGCCGTTTAAAATAACTTCTCCTTTCTTTCCTTTTATTACATAGGTTTCAAACCTTTTCCCGTTAGATAAATTAACAACATAAACTGCCTCGTATTCTTTTATTCCTGCTTCCTTTATAACTTCCTCAGGCAAGGTTATTGAACCTTCATAGTTTAAATTTGTATCTGTAACAGTAAGACCGTGTAATTTAGCCCTTAAAATTTTAATATACATATTAAGATGATCCCATATTCAATTCTTCCTTGAGGCATTCTTTTAAATTATCAAGCATTTCGCCAGGAATAATAAAATTAATGTAATTCATTGCCGTAGATGTAGCAAGTATTTTTATTTTGTTTGTTATAAATATATTTAACAAACCTGCCATAACCCCTTTTTCTTCCATTAAATTTTTCCCGTAAAAAGAAACAAGAGCAACATCGTCAAAACTTCTTAAAAATCCCCATTCGAGACTTTCAAGAATTTCATTAAAAGTCTCCTTTGCTTCATCTTTTAAATAAGGAGGAACTAAAACAGTTATTGTTGATTTTCCTCTTGAAGAAGGAGAAGTTAAAATATAAGGTAGTGATATCCCTTTATTACTTATCTTCTCAAAAACATCAAGAATTACACCTATTTTATCAGGAACATCAAGAAGTGTAAAAAGTGTAAGTGGGTGTTTTATAGTAAAAGAATCTATTTTCTTTTTCATAATATTAAAATAAAGATATGCATTCGTTTATTTCACTTTCAATCATTTTTTCTGTTGCACCTATTAGAAGGTAATTTTCCTTGAAACCAAAAATTTTTAAAGGTATTCCAGGCATTATTCCCTTTTCTGAAATAGCTTTTTTCACAAATTCTTCAGCATCCTCTTTTAATTCAACTACAAATTCCCTATAAATTTCCCCTTCAAAAACTGTTTTATAACCTTTGTTTAATAGAGCATTTCTTATTTTTATTGTATTTTGGTGAGTTTTAACTGCAACTTCCCTTAAGCCTTTCTGCCCCATGTAGAGAATGTATACAAGAATAGCAAGTGCACATAACATCTGATTGGTGCATATATTACTTGTTGCTTTTTCCCTTCTTATATGTTGCTCTCTTGTTTGTAAAACCATCACATAACCTTCTTTTCCATCTAGATCAAAAGTTTTTCCAGCTATTCTTCCTGGCATCATTCTTATAAATTCCTTTTTAGCTGTGAATATTCCTGCATAGGGTCCACCAAAAGATAGGGGAAGACCAAGAGGTTGTCCCTCACATACAGCAATATCAGCATCATATTCACCAGGAGGTGAAATTATTGATATTGAAATAGGGTCAAATATAGAAATTAAAAGTATGTTTTTATTTTTTGTGATTCTTCTTATTTCAAAGGGATTTTCAAGAATACCAAAAAAATTTGGATGTTGAAAGGCAAAGCCAACTGTATCTTCATCTATTTTACTTTCTAAATCTTCAAAATCGATAGTTCCCTTTTTAGAAGAATATTTAACATATTCAATTTTTAGAGTAAAGGATGCATAAGTTTCTAAAACTTTCTTATAAAAGGGGTTTATGTTATCTGCTACAAGAATTTTATTTTTTTTGTTAATTCTTTTAGCCATAAGCACTGCTTCTGCAAAGGCTGAAGCACCATCATACATTGAAGAATTTGCTACATCCATTTGAGTTAATTCACAAATTGCAGTTTGAAATTCATACATTGCCTGAAGAGTCCCCTGAGATACCTCTGCCTGATAGGGGGTATAAGCTGTAAAAAAGGAAGGGTTTTTAATTATAAATCTTACAACAGGTGGAACATAATGGTCATAAGCCCCGGCTCCCCCAAAGATTTTTAGTAGTTTATTTTGAAGAGCAAGACCTTTTACATATTTTTCAACTTCAGATTCTGATAAAGCATAGGGTAAAGGTATTTCTTCTCTTAGTTTTATTTCGTCAGGGATAACCCAGAGGAGCTCTTCGATACTTTTTATATTTAAAAAATTTAAAATTTTTTTATAAGCTTCTTCCTGATTGGGTATAAATGGCATTTTTAGCTTTCTCCTATGTGTTTCTTGTATTCCTCAGCAGAAAGAAGATTTTTAATTTCTTCTGGATCTTTTATTCTAATTTTAAAAATCCATCCGTGACCATAAGGGTCAGAATTTATTATACCGGGTTCGCTTTCAAGTTCTTCATTTACTTCAATTACCTCTCCTGAAAGGGGAGAAAAAATATCCGCAACTGTTTTTACAGCTTCAATAGTTCCACAGGGTTCAAATTGTGTTACTTCCTGCCCAACAGAGGGAGGCTCCACATAAACTATATCAGAAAGTTCACTCTGGGCAAAATCAGTAATTCCAACTGTAGCAGTTTCTCCTTCTATTTTAACCCATTCGTGCTCCTTTGTATATTTTAAATCTTCCGGTATATGCATTTTTCCCTCCTTCAATTTTAATTTAAATTTAGGGATTTAAACCCAATTTTAAATTTTATAATATAGGATTATTATTGAAAAAATCAAAAAAATTTGGCATAATAGAGAATTATAAATGAAAGTTATACTTGCAATATCAGGTGGAATAGATTCAAGTACTGCTTTATTTTTGCTTAAAAATATGGGAGCAGAAATTGAAGCAATAACTTTATTTCTATGGGATAAAAATTCCCATAAAAGATCATGTTGCTCTATTGAAGCTGTTCAGAGAGCAAGGAGAATATGTTACAGGTTAGGCGTTAAACATACTGTAATTGATTCAAGAAGAGATTTTGAAGAAATTATAGTGAATAAAAGTTTTGTTGAAGAATATAAAAAAGGACTTACACCTAACCCCTGTGTTTTCTGTAATAGATTTTTTAAATTTGGGACTTTATTAGAAGAAATGAAAAAAAGAAATTTTGATTACCTTGCTACAGGTCATTATGCAAGAATATATAAGGAAAATGGAAAATATTTCATAAGAAAAGCAAAGGATGAAGAGAAAGATCAGAGTTATTTTCTTTCAATGATTTTCCCCTCAATTTTAAAACACCTTTTTTTTCCTCTTGGTGATTTAACAAAGAAAGAAGTTTTAGAAATTGCTGAAAGGGAAAATTTACTTTTACCTTCCTATGAGGAATCCCAGGATTTATGTTTCATAGAAAAAAGCATTCAGGATTTTTTAAAGGAAAGGCTGGGGGAAAAAAAAGGTTTTATTTTTTTTAAAGATAATGTAATAAAAGAGCACAGTGGTTTTTATAACTTTACAATAGGTCAAAGAAAAGGTTTAAATTTAAGTCTTGGTGAGAGAGTTTATGTTAAAAGAATTGATCCTGAAAAAAATGTTGTTGAAGTTGATGTTAAGAAAAATGTTATGAAAAAAGAAATATTAGTTGGTAAATTGAACCTGTTTGATAAAATAAAAGGAGAAAAAAAATTGAAGGTGAAAATTAGAAATTTACACAGGGAAAGTGATGCAAGGGTAAAATTTTATGATGATTATGCAGAGGTCAATTTTGAAGAAGAACAATTTGCACCAACACCAGGACAGATAGCAGCATTTTATGATGATGATATACTTTTTGGGGGTGGAATAATTTATGAAAAGAGATAAGATTCTTATTATTGATTTTGGCTCACAATATACAATGTTAATCGCAAGAAGAATAAGAGAGCTTAATGTTTATTCAGTTATTCTTTCTCCTTTTGAAGAAAATTTAATAGAAAGTGTGAATGCTGATGATGTAAAGGGAATAATTCTATCAGGTGGTCCAAGTAGTGTTTATGATGAGTCTGCTCCTAAAATACCCATTGAGATATTTAACTCAGGAAAACCCATACTAGGAATCTGTTATGGCTTACAGCTTATTGCCCATTTACTCGGTGGAAAGGTTTCAAAATCAAAGAAGAGAGAATATGGTTATGCTCTCTTTAAAGTTATAAGAAATTCAATACTTTTTGACGGGGTAGAAAGAAAATTTCAAGTGTGGATGAGTCACGGAGACTATGTAGAAAAGCTTCCAGAAGATTTTGTATCTACAGGAAAAACAGAGAGTACACCTTATGCCTCTATAGAAAATAAAAAATTAAAAATCTACGGAACTCAATTTCATCCAGAGGTTTATCATACGAAAAATGGGAAAAAGATAATTAAAAATTTTATTTTTAAAATAGCAGGTGCTAAAAGAAACTGGAAAATCACAAGCTTTATTGATGAAAAAATAAGAGAAATAAGAGGGGTTGTTAAAGATAAACCCTGTTTTCTTGCCTTATCAGGCGGTGTTGATTCCTCTGTTCTTGCTTTTCTTCTCAGAAAATCAATACCAGAAAATTTTTATCCAATTTTTGTGGATACAGGTTTATTAAAGGAAAAGGAAAAAGAAAGAGTTAAAAGAATTTTTAAAGATTTCAAAAATTTGAAAATTGTGGAGGCAAAGGATGATTTTTTAAATGCACTTAAAGGTGTAAAGGATCCTGAAGAAAAGAGAAAAATAATAGGTAAAGTTTTTTTTGAAGTATTTGAAAGAGAAGCAAAAAGTATTAGTAAGGAAAAAGGTGAAAAAATTGGTTTTTTAGCTCAAGGGACTCTTTATCCTGATTTGATTGAGTCAAAAAGCTATAAGGGACCTTCAAGTAAAATAAAGACACATCATAATGTAGGGGGTGTTCCAGAAAAGCATCCCTTTATTTTAATTGAGCCCTTTAAAGAACTTTTTAAGGATGAGGTGAGAAAGATAGGAAAGAAATTAAAAGTTCCTGATGAGATAATTAAAAGACATCCTTTTCCTGGTCCTGGTATGGCAGTAAGAATAATTGGTGAAATTAACGAAGAGAAACTTGAAATCATAAAAAAAGCAGATTTAATTGTTGAGGAGGAAATAAAAAAAGCAAAGCTTTATAACAAACTGTGGCAGGTTTTTCCTGTTCTTTTACCTGTTAAATCAGTGGGAGTAATGGGTGATACAAGAACTTATGAAAATGTTATTGCCATAAGGGCTGTTAAAAGTGTTGATGGAATGACTGCTGATTGGGCAAAACTCCCCTATTTTTTACTTGATAAAATAGCAAGGAGAATAATTGGAGAAATAAAAGGTATTAATAGGGTAGTTTATGATATAACTTCAAAACCTCCTTCAACAATAGAATGGGAGTGATTGAAGGAGCTTATAAAACATTATCATTTTTAAGTTATCCTATAGCCAAGAATAGAATTAAAGATTTCAGAGTAGATAAAGATTCAATATGGTTTCATGCTGCTTCTCTTGGTGAAGTTATTTCAATAAAGCCTGTTATAGAGTATTTTAAAGGAAAAGGTATATCCTTTTTTTTAACTACAATGACAGAATCAGGGAAAAAAAAAGCAGAAGAAGATTTTAAAGGTAATGTTTTTTTGTTTCCTTATGATAATCCCCTTTTTATAAAAGAAATTTTAAAAAAATCTAAGTTAATAGTTTTTGCTGAAAGTGAGTTCTGGCCGAATACAATTTTTGAAATAAGGAAAAATAAAAAAAGAATAATTCTTGTTAATGGTAGAATCTCTGAGAACTCTTTTAGAAAGTGGAAGGTTTTTAAAAATTTTTTTAAGAAAATTTTATTTTGTTTTGATAGATTTTTTGTAATAAGCAGTAAAGAGAAAAAATATTTAAAATTTTTCGGAGTTGATGAAAAAAAGATTTTTGTATCCGGAAATTTGAAACTTTTAAGTATAAAAAGAGAAGTCCTTCCTCTTTTTGATAAGCCCTTTGATTTTACCATCACTTTTGCAAGTGTAAGGTCAGGTGAATTTAAGGGTTTGGTAAATTTTATAGAAAAAGTTATAAAGATAAATGAAAATATTGGTTTTATAATAGCTGTTAGACATTTAAGTACTCTAATTTTACTTGAAAATATTTTAAGGGTGAAAAATATTGAGTATGTGAAATTTACTGAAAAAGGAGAAAAATCAAAAGAAAAAAAGAGGGTTTTAATTCTTGATACCCTTGGAAACTTGATAAGGGTTTACCCTGTAAGTGATGCTGTTATTGTAGGTGGAACCTTTGCTCCCTATGGTGGTCACAATTTACTTGAGCCAGCACAGTTTGGTGTTCCAGTTTTTTTTGGACCTTATACTTCTAATGTCAAAGGTATGGAGGAAATTTTGTTAAAAGAAAGGGGCGGAATAAAGTGTAAAACTTTTAATGAACTTTTTGAAATTTTTTTAAAACTCGTAAATGACAAAAAGGAAATAGAAAATTTAGGAAAGAATGCAAAAAGGGCTTTTGAAAGGGCAAGAAAGGTTACTGAGAATGGTTTTAATGAGATAGTAAAGTATCTGGAAAGTAATTTATGAGGAAGATAGTTATCGCGATAGATGGAACAGCTGGAAGTGGTAAGACAACTCTTTGTTTGAAACTTGCATATCTTTTAAATTATGTTCCAGTTTTAACAGGAAAACTTTATAGAGGTATAGGAGCCTATATAAAAAGAAACAATTTAAAACTAGAAGAAATTAAAAAGAAAATAAAAGATTTAAAAGTCGATTATAAATTTGAAGTAGTTCCTAAGGTTTTTGTTAATGGAATTGATTTAACAGAGGAACTTGATGACCCAGTTGTTGAAAGGATAACTTCAGAGATTGCTGAATATAAAGAGGTTAGGGAGCATCTTTATCATGTTCAAAGAAAGTTTGTTGATGAAAAAGGAGTTGTTATGGAAGGAAGGGATATAGGAACTGTAATAGCAAGGGATGCAGATTTAAAGTTTTACATGGATGCTGATCTTATGGTGAGAGCTCAAAGGAGGTATAGAGATTTTTTAAAAAGAGGAGAAAAAATAGATTTTGAGAGAGTTTTCTTAGAATTAGAGAAAAGGGATAAAAGAGACAAATCAAGAGAGAATGCTCCTCTTAAGATACCTGAAGATGCCTATTTTATTGATACAACAAATAAAAAAATAGAAGATGTTTTAATTTTATGTTTAAAACTTGCTTATGAAAAGATATATAAATCAAGAGAAAAATTCAGGTGGAAATTTGCCTATTATTTTACCTATCCTTTTATAAAATGGCTTTTTGGAATGAAAATAGAAGGAAGAAAAAATTTATTTAAAAAAGGTCCCTGCATTATAACACCCAATCATACAACTTTTTGGGATCCTCCTTTTATAGGCTTTGCAGCAAAAAGAGAAAGTTATTTTTTAGCAAAGATTGATCTTTTTTTACCAAATCCCCTTTTTGCATGGCTCATAAGAACCTTTAACGCAATTCCAATAAAAAGAGGAATAGGTGCTGTGAGTGCTTATGAAAAAGCAGAAGAATTACTTGAAAGTGGTAAGATGGTTGTAATTTTTCCAGAGGGAACAAGGAGTAAAACTGGGACTCTTCTTCCATTTAAAAAAGGTGCAGCGTCACTTGCATGTAATTTAAGAGTTCCTGTTATTCCTGCTTATATAAAAAATGTAAGAGAAAATCCATTAAAGTGGATATTGAGAAAAAAAAGACTATCAGTAAAATTCGGAGTTCCCCTTTTACCTTTTGGAAATACAAAAGAATATATTGAAGAATTTAATAAAAAAATAGAAGAAGAAGTTAAAAAACTTTCTTTGACTTGAAATTTTGCTTTAAAATGCTTAATAATAAAATTCAAAATTTCCTCTCCTTTTTGGTTCAAATCCACTCTAAGGGAGAGGAAATAAGGGAGGATTATTTTTAATGAAAGGTGAAGATTTAAAAAATCTTGATGAATTTCTCTCACAGACTTTTAAAACTATAAAGGAAGGAGATATTGTAAAGGGTAAAGTTCTTAAAGTTGGTGAAAGGGAAGTTTATTTTGATCTTGGAGTAAAAGCAGAAGGAGTTTGTCCCAAGGATGAATTTAAAAATCCAGAGGAACTGAAACCAGGTGATGAAGTTTTGCTTTATGTTGAAGATCCTGATGGTCCTGATGGTTTTGTAATTCTTTCAAAGCATAAATCAGATTTTGAGCTTGCGTGGGATAAAATAAGTGAAGCCTACGAGAAAAATAAGACAGTTACAGGTAAAGTTCTAAGAAGGGTTAAAGGAGGGTTAATTGTTGATGTTTTTGGTGTTGATGCCTTTATGCCTGGTTCCCAAATCGATGTGAAACCTGTAAGAAATATAAATCTTCTTGTAGGAAAAAATATTCATTTTAAACTTCTGAAAGTAAATAAGGAGAGAAAAAATATAGTTGCGTCAAGGAAAGCCTACATAGAGGAAGAGTTAGAAATGAAGAAAAAAATAATAGAAGAAAAGTACGAGGAAGGTGAAATTGTAGAAGGAGAAGTGAAGATGGTTTCAAACACAGGAGTAATCCTTGAGCTTGAAAATGTTGAAGGTTTTATTCCTCTAAGTGAATTATCTTCAAGGAGAGTAAAGAATGCAAAGGAAGTGGTAAGAGTTGGTGAAAAAATAAAGGCAAAGGTTATTGATAAAGATCTTGAAAGATTAAGAGTAATTTTATCTCTCAAAGATTTAATACCGGAAAAATGGGAGGAAATTGAGAAAAATTATCCAATAGGTAAAAGAGTAAAAGGGATAGTTAGAAAAATTTTACCTTATGGAGTTTTAGTGGAAATAGAAAAGGATATTCTTGGCTTCTGCCATATAAGTGAACTCTCTTGGAAAAAGATAAAAGATCCTTCAGAAGTTGTTAGAGAAGGAGATTTAGTTGAAGCTCTTATTCTTGATGTTGATAAAGAGAAAATGAGAATTGCCCTTGGAATAAAACAGACACAGCCTGATCCCTGGACATATATTGAAGAAAAATTCCCGAGAGGCTCAATTGTAAAAGGTAAGGTTGTAGGATTTGATAATTTCGGTGCAATAATTGAACTTGATGATGGAATTGAAGGTTATTTGCATACATCTGATATTTCATGGACAAGAAAATTTTCAAACCCCCAGGAGGCTTTGAGACTAAATCAAAGACTCAGATTAAAAGTTATGAATATTGATAAAAAGGCAAGACTTATAACCCTTTCCCTTAAACATCTGAGACCTGACCCATGGAAAGAAATTGTTAAAAGATTAACTCCTGAAACCACTTTAAAGGCTCCTATAATTAAAGTGAATGATAAAGGGTTAATAGTAGAGGTTGATAAAGGGCTTGAAGGTTTTGTTCCAGTTTCTCATCTCACAAAGAAAGGGAATGTAGCAGAAAATTATAAAGAAGGCGAAGAGATAAATCTTAAAGTATTAAAGGTTGAACCGCAGAGGAAGAGAATTTTATTATCAGAGAAAGAATTTGAAAGAATTATGCAGAAAAAAGAAATTGCAAAATACACTGAAAGTGGTCCTGCAAGAATAAATCTCGGAGAACTTTTGAAAGCAGAACTTGAAAAATTATCGAATATAGAAGAGGAAGAAGAAAAAGAAGAAAAATAAACTTATTCCTGTAAAGAAGGTAAAATCGTTTCAAAGAAATTTCTTTCTATTTTTAAATCAGGAATTTCTTTTATCCATATTCTGAATTGATAATCATAAAAGGGTCCTGTTTTAGACCATCTTATTTCAAGGGAAAAGCAGTGTAAATCTCTTGTTAGATTTAAACTCTGTGATACAACTCTCTTTTCTTCACTTGTGTAAGTAAAGTTATAACTAAAATTCCACATTTTTGTTATTCTTCCATTTATCTGTGAACTTAATAAATGGTTTTCCTTTTCAATATTTCTCTGATAGGTATATGTGCCATTCAGATTCAATTTTTCCTGTGAGGGTAAAATTTTATCTGTAAAAAATAAATTTATGTTGTAAGATAGTCTTAAATCAGAGCTTTCTATTTTACCGGTATATGGATTATAAATAAAAGAAGAGCTACCAGAGAAATTAAACGGTAAAGGTATTGTTCCTGTAAAATTTATATTTGAGAATTTTTTTTCTTTTTTTAAAAAGTCATAATTAGATGAAAGATAAAAATTAATTAAAGAGTATTTTTTATTTTCCTTTTTAACATAATAATCATTTTTAAGACTCAAATTCATACTTGATGAAGGATTTTTAGGTCCTTCTCCTTTGACATTTATTGCCCTAAAACCTGGTCTATAACTATAACCTAATGATAAAGTAGCAAGGTGATAAAAGTTATCAAAAAATGGTGGTTTTATAATGGATTTTCCATAAAAAGTTATTGCAGATGAAGTATTTAAGGAGATATTATGAGAAACAGGATACTTATTCTGTAAAGTATCCTCGGGATAAATTTTCTGTGAAAAATTTGCTGAACTTGTTACATTAAATATTCCCAGTATATTGTTCTGCAAAAAAAATCCTTGATTCATACTTAAAAATTTATCCTCGGTTTTCTTAGTAGTGTCTTTTGTTATTTTTCTTAAAAAATTAAATCCCCCCTCGCATCTCATTGGACCAATTTGTTTTCCAAAAAGATTAAGAGAGAGGTGAGGCACTCTTGTTTCCTTTTTCTTATTTAAAAAATCATCTCTGTGATCAAGAGTTAAATTTAATGATGATATTTTAAAATTTTTAGAAAGGGTCAAAAAAGAATAGCTTTCACTTTTAAGTCTTTCAGGTCTGTATTCAGAATAATCAGTTGCATAGGTCTGGTCTGATATAAAGTCAGCCTTTGCCTGCATTTTAATATTAAAAGGCATATTCTGTGAATGAATTGCATTTATACTCCATCTTTCCCTTTTGGGATTAATTTCCCTTGTAAATGTTCCATTTATATTACCTTCAAGGGTTTTAAAAATTTTATATTCATAATCGCTTAATATAGTTACTCCTCTTCTTTCATAAAGATCAAATCCAAAGGTAAAATCCATATAGTTATTTATTGCCCAGTAATAGGTAATGTTTTTAAGGTATAAACCTAAAAGAGAATTTCTCCCTGGTTTTGGAGTTAAAAATCCTGATTTTCTTTCTCTTGTTGCAGGAAAAATCCAGAAAGGAAGGTATAAAACAGGGAAATCCCTTATAAACATAATAACAGGTTGTGCGATTATATCTTTTTTAGGTATGGTTTTTACTTTACTTGATAAAAAGAAATAGTGGGGTGAATCTAAATCACATGTTGTATAGTGTGCTTTAAAAGCTTTTAAATTATCCTTATCAACTTTAAAAATTTCTTCTGCCCATAATATTCCTTTTTCAATTTTAGTTTTTCCTTTTGTTACTTTTCCTTTTTGAGTTTGTAAGCTATATACAATTTTTTCTCCCTTTAATGAATCTTTTCCTGACTTTAATTTAGCATTTCCGTAAGCATACATAAGATTTTTTTCTTGATAAAATAAAACTGTATCAGAGTAAAGGGTTATGTTTTCGTAATCAATTTTTACATTTCTATATAGATAAAAAACTTTTTTTCCTGCATCATAAAATAGGGAGTCAGCCTGAAATTTAATTGGTTTAAGGAAAATTAAATAAATTATTAATCCCAAAGAATATTTAAAATTTTTATTATTTTCTTTTTCAATTCTCTTCTATCAATTACCTCATCAACCATCCCATGTTCAAACTGAAATTCTGCTCTCTGAAATCCTTCAGGTAGTTTTTGTTTTATTGTTTGTTCAATTACCCTTGGTCCTGCAAAACCAAGTAAAGCTCCTTTTTCTGCAAATGATATATCTCCAAGGGCTGCAAAGGAAGCCATTACACCACCCATTGTAGGATCACAGAGAACAGTTATATAAGGTAATCTATTTTCCTCAAGTAATTTAACACCAATATTTGTTTTTACAAGTTGCATAAGGGAAAGAATTCCTTCCTGCATTCTTGCTCCACCACCTGAAGAGGTTATTGAAATTAAAGGCAATTTTTCTTTTACTGCGTATTCGCATATCCTGTAAAACTTTTCTCCATAGGCAGATCCCATACTTCCTCCCATAAAGGAAAAGTCTGTTATAAATACTGAGACTGAAAACTTTCCAATTTTCCCTTTTCCTGTTATACATGCTTCATTTAATCCTGTTTCTTCTTTTGCTTTTTTAATTTTCTTTTTATATTCAGGAAAATTTAAAGGGTCGTCGGATTCTATATTTTTAAAGAATTCTTCAAAGGAATTTTCCTCAAATAAAATTTCAATGTATTTTTTAGCAGGTATTCTGAAATGGAAGGAGCATTTCGGACAAACCCATAGATTTTTTTCAAGCTGAGCCAAGTGAAGGGTTTCCCTGCAATTGTCACACTTTCTCCACACTTCTGCCACTATTTCCTTTTTATCAGGTTTAAAGGGTTTTCTGAAGAACATAAACTATTATAAAGTATATCTTATAATTAATTCATGAAAGAATTTACTTTAAGAGCAGTAATTCTGGGAATTATTTTATCCGTAATTTTTGGTGCAAGTAATGCTTATCTCGGTCTTAAAGCTGGTATGACTGTATCTGCTTCAATTCCTGCTGCCTGTGTTTCAATGGCTATTTTAAGGGGAATTTTAAAAGGTGGAACAATTCTTGAAAATAACATTGTTCAGACAATTGCATCAGCAGGTGAATCCCTTGCAGCTGGAATTATTTTTACAATACCCGCTCTTATTCTGTTAGGAATAAATCCTTCAATTTTTTATATTTTTCTTACATCACTTTTAGGAGGAATTCTCGGTGTAGTATTTATGATACTTGTAAGGAAAAAATTTATTGAGGAAGAGGATAAAGATTTACCTTTTCCTGAGGGAAGAGCCTGTGCTGAAGTATTAAAGGCAGGTGATGAAGGGGGAGAAAAGGCTAAAAGTGTTTTTGAAGGCATTTTTTCAGGTTTCTTATATAGATTTTTTGCCTTAGGATTTAAATTGTTTCCCGATGTTTTTTATTTTAATTTTAAAAATAAGATTAACCTGGGTTTTGAAAATTCCCCTGCCCTTTTAGGTGTGGGAATTATTCTTGGAAGAAGAATTTCCTTTTTTCTTCTTGGGGGAGGTCTTTTAGGATGGTTTGTTTTAATTCCCCTAATAGGTAATTATTTTCCAGAGGCTAAACTTTTTGATCCCCATACTATATGGAGCAAATATATAAGATATATAGGTGCAGGAGCAGTATTTGCAGGTGGTTTTATTTCTTTTTTAAAAATTCTTTTTCCTTTATTTAAGGAAAGAAGTTTTTATTCCTTTAGACCAGGAGAAAAAGATCTTCCCCTTTCTTTTATTTTTATTTCTTCCTTAATTATTTATCTTTTAATTTCAATTTTACCTTTCTTTAATCAAAACTTTTTTACCTCTTTACTTATAGTTATTTTTTCCTTGATTTTTGTCGTGGTTTCTTCAAGGATTGTAGGTCTTGTTGGTTCTTCCTCAAATCCTGTTTCAGGTATGACAATTGCTACACTTTTTACTTTCAGTTTAATAATCTATTCCCTCGGTGGAAGAGGTTTTCCCGCTATGATAGCTTCTCTTACAACGGGTGCTTTTGTGTGTATTTCAGCGGCAATTGCAGGTGACATTTCTCAGGATTTGAAAACAGGTTACCTCCTTGGAGCAACACCTAAATTACAGGAAATTGGAGAAATAATAGGTGTCATCACTTCCTCAATTTTTATAGGTTTTACTCTTTTTTTATTACACAAGGCTTATGTTATTGGAAGCGAAAAACTATCTGCGCCTCAAGCAACACTTATGTCACTTATTGTAAAGGGTATTTTTGAAGGTGATATGCCCTTTAATCTTTTCTTTACAGGAATTATGATAACAGTTTTTCTTGAAATTCTTGGTATATCTTCTTTACCTGTTGCTGTTGGACTTTACCTTCCACTTTCTTTATCTACTCCTATTGCCCTTGGTGGTATTATTTCTGATTTAATAAAGAAAAAGGAAAAAGGAGTTTTACTTGCTTCTGGTTTTGTTGCAGGTGATGCTATAAGTGGAATAGTTCTCGCAATAATAATTCTATCAGGAATTTCTCTTTTTAATTTTAATATTTTGAATCCTCTTTTTGGGGTAATTTCCCTTTTAATTTTTTCTATCTATACATTTTTTAGATTAAAATAAAAATTTATAAAAAATATGATTGAGGTTATAAATATAAAAAAATTTTTTAAAACACAAAAGGAAATAATAAAGGCAGTTGATGGTGTTTCCTTTACGGTTAAAAGAGGCGAAATATTTGCTTTACTTGGTCCAAATGGAGCAGGAAAAACAACGAGTTTAAGAATAATAGCAGGAATAATGAAACCTGATGAAGGTAGTGTTCTAATAAATGGAATAGATATTTCAAAAGAGGAGGATAAGGCAAAAAAATTTATAGGATACCTTCCCTCAGATACAGGACTTTATCCAAGGTTAAAGGTAATAGAGTTTATAGAAATTTTTTCAAAACTTTATTATCAAAATAAAATTGAAAAAAGAAAAATTGAAGAGGTTATTGAAAGAATGGAATTAAGTGAGTATAAGAATATGTTGATTGAGAGATTATCTCTTGGAAATAAACAAAAAGTTTTACTTATTCCTTTAATAATTTCAGAGCCTGAAGTTTTAATACTTGATGAACCTGCAAAGGGTCTTGATGTTCCATCAGCTAAAGTTATTGAAGATTATCTGATAGAGTTAAAGAAAAAAGACAAAGCGATCTTGATATCAACACATGTGATGGAACAGGCTGAATATCTTGCAGATAGAATTGCTTTTTTATTTAAGGGTAAGGTAAAGAAAATTTATGAAAAAGAAAAACTCATGTTTGAGAAGAAAAATAAATCTTTAAGAGAATTTTTTATTGAGGTGATGTATGAATGATTTTATTTTGATTTTTAGAAAGGAATTTCTTGAAGTTATAAGGGATAAAAGAACAATATTCAATCTTTTTATTTTACCGGTGATTGGTATTCCACTTTTACTTATATTTCTTTCAAATTTAATCAGTGTAAAATCAAAGGAAGCTTCAAAAATAGTAATTAAACCTTTTGAGGAATATGATAAAATAGAAAATCTTCTTAAAAAAGAAGGTTTTGAGATTATTCTTTCAGAAAAACCTGAATCTTTAATTTTAAAGAATAAAAATATTTCAGGTCTCATTTTAGAAAATAATGAATTTAAAATTTTATTTAATCCTAAAAGTCTTGAAAATTATAGAGAAATTAAAATTATAAAGAAGGTTTTGGTTGAATATAAAAATGAAAAGATAGAGGAATTTTTTAAGAAAGAAAATATTGAGAAACCTTTGTTCTTAGATTATGAAATAAAAGAAGTTCCAATTTATGTAAGGGAAGGTTTAAATGAAATTTTTTTCCTTTTAATAGTTTTTTATTTTTTAATAATTCTTTTACAATCCTCAATTTATCCCTCAATAGAAGTTATAACAGGTGAGAAAGAAAGAAAAACAATGGAACTTCTATTATCCTATCCTGCAAAAAAATTTTATATAATTTCAGGTAAACTATTAACAGTTGTTTTACTTTCCTTTACTTCATCAATTCTTGCAATTCTTATTTATTTTTTTGTTTTCCCGAAGATTTTATTTGTCAATGTTCCCCCTGAGTACAAGGAGAGTCTTAATGTGTATTTTCCATCCTTTCACAGGGTATTTCTTTTATTTATTTTTGTTCTTGTTCTTGCCTTTTTAGTTTCTTCAATTAATATGGTTATTTCTTCTTTTGCAAGGACTTTTAAAGAAGCGCAATCTTTTCTTCAAGGCACTTTGCTTTTCTGGTTTATGCCCCTTTTTTTATTTCTTTTTTTAGTTCCTCAGGTAGATCTTCGTATATCTTTTATTCCTGTAATTAATTTTATTTATGTTACAAAACTTGTATTTGAAGGAGGGAAAATGTTTTATTTATTTTATTTAATTTCAATTTTGACGAATTTAATAACATTTTTAATTTTATTTTTACTTTTAATCCGCTTATTTGAAAGGGAAGATATAATATTTAGGGTTTAGTTAATAATAAACTTTCTTTTAAGTTTTCCTTTCTCCTTTTCAATTATCACAAAGTAAATACCCTTTTTATTTTCCTTATAGGGTAAAAACTTTGTAATTTTTTTATTCTTTTCCTTTGTTTTGAAAAGGATTCTACCTGTTAAGTCAAGAATTTTCATTTCATAGGGAGAATAATCTGGCTGGTTATATATAATTTTAATTCCATCTTTTACATATTTAACTCCGAGATATGGCTTTAAATAAGAAATTTCCCCTTCTTTTACTCCCACATTTACACCTTGAACTTCTACTTTACCATAAAGAGAAGGATTTTTAATCTGTGTAAGGGGAATATTCTGTAACCAGTAAGGATTTATATCTGCTTCTGAAGAATTTCTTCCCATTATAAAAAATGCAAAAGTATCTGTAGATGAATTCACCTGTAAATATTCATCCAATCCTGAGCCAGAAAAGGAGAAAGGAATTTCTATTTCAAAGTGTCTTTCGTCTCCTATCTCTGATATAGCAAAGTTTAGATTTAATGGATGGGATTGACCCTGTTGACCACCCGTAAAATAGGGAATAAATGTTGCATTAAAAGAGGACCCTATTTGCTGGAATTTAATCTCACCTTCAGAAGTATTTGGTGAGGGTGGAAATGTTCCATCAGCATTATCATCAAAGATAATTCTTATGTAATCTGAACCTGAAGTTGTATCCTTTACCTTTATTCCTAAATATAAGGCATTTTCAGAATTTTTTATATAAAGAAAAGATTCCTGAATATTTCTTTTTCCGCCTATTTTTAAATAATCTGAAATATCAAGGATATATGCTGAGGACCATTCATTTTCGTCTATTATGCCATCTATTGTTGGGGGAACACTTGAAAAAGGTGAGTTTAAAAAGTTTATTAATTCATAAGAAAAGAGTTTTTCTCTTAAAGTATCATTTTTAAACATCTGTTCATTTGAAGATGTTATGTAAGCATTTATATTATAAATACCATTAGAAAATTTGGTATTAAAAACTGGAAAACTGTAAGAATTTGAACTTCCTGGTGATAAAGTAAGTCCCTGAATCTGGTATTCATATACGGGAATGGAAAGTGAATCTATCCTGAGTGTTAAATTAAAATTTTGTGAATAAAAGCCTCTGTTAGATAAATATATGATAGGATTGATTGAACTATCCTTTTTAATTATAAGAGGGAAATTTGAAGAATCCACTGAAATGTTATAAACTGGAACAACCGCAAGGTCAGCATAAAAATTATTATTTAAATAGGTGATTCCTGTAACAGATACATAAGTGGTATTAAAATTATAATCCTTTGAATCAGGAATTGTATAGTTATCGAAGGATCTTTTATTGGTTGAACCTGGAAAAGGATCTTTTGGGTCACCTGGGTTATTATTTTTTTCAAGATCCCAGTTTCCGTCAGCCTGTTCAAGGGCAACTTTATAGTGTCCAAAACTTGTATGTCCTGGATACCATTCATTTCTGTTATTTGGCTGGGTTTCATCTATGTGAAATATTAAAAGACCTTCTCCTGGCAAATAGGAATCAAATTTTATTTTTTTTCTGTATTCAACAAGAAAGTATTGTGGAGAGCTTGCACCATTTGTCCATAATCTGTAGGCAATAGGAGAGTTTTCAACAGGTGAAAAAAGAGCATTGTTTATAATACTTGTAACATTTGTTGGTGAAAGGAAACCCAATTTATATTTACACCAAACATCAAAATGGACAGGGGTTCTTCCATTATTTCCCCAGGAACCTCCTGCCATCATGGACCAGTTTCCAAGTCCTTCTGAAGAATAATCTGTATCATAAAGGTCAGGGAGTCCTAAAACATGTCCGTATTCATGACCAAAAACACCCATCCTCCCATTTTCAGGTTCCATTGAGTATCTGTATGCTATAACACCATCCACCTGCACTCCACCGGGAATAACCCAGGCATGAGACCATATATCATTTGGATTTCCTGTTTCTTCAGCTCCTGGACCAGCATGAACTATAAAAAGTCCATCAATATAACCATCATTATTTCTATCAAACTGTGAGAAATCCACATAAGGATCAGCGGCAAGCACCGCATCTCTTGCGAGTCCCTGGGCATTTCTTGGGTATGAACCAAAACCGTATTGCCCATCCACATAGTAAGAGTAAGGTTGTGGCATCATTAACCAGTTTGAAACCCATCCCTTTACAAAGAAATTTCCATAGGAATTTTCAAGATAGTAGTCTGTAAGAGAGCCGGTAGGGTATGTTCCAACTGAAAAGAGCATATCCTGAAAGTGTGTGACAGGTGAATCGGCTAAATTATCTGTAAATTCAACAAGAATTACAGGAATATTGGCTGTATCTTGCTGTTTCATTAAAATTCTTATTCTGAATTTTTCTAAATTTTCATAATCAGGCTGATTAACACCTTTTTCCCTTGCCTCTTTTAAGACCTTTACCATTTTATCCCAATTTTCTTTTGTTAATTTATTCTTTAAATCCGGGTGTGGTGGCATTAAAAATATAAAAGTTAATAAAATTTTCATCTTATTTCCTCCCTTCAATTTATTATAAAAACTTATTTAAAAAAAGTCAATATTTATTTCTTACCAAGAATCTCACTTGAATGACCGCCGAAAATCTTCGCTTTTGGGTCAATGAAGGCTTTTGCTGAACCTGCTGCTATTGCAGCCTGGGCAAATCCTGTAACCAATAGTTTTGTATTTCCAAGACCTTCAACACTCACAATATCACCACAGGCAAAAATTCCCTTTATAGATGTTTCCATTCTTGAATTTACCTTAATATACCTTCCATCCATATCAAATCCCCAATCCTCAATTTTACCTATATTTGCCTTATATCCAAGAGCAAGAATAACGGCATCCACATCAATTTCTTCCTCTTCAAAAGTTTTATTTTGAAAAATAATAGCCTTTTTAACCCAGCTATCACCTTTAACTTCCTTTAATTCATAATTCAATTTAACTATACAAGGTGAATTGAAAAGTTCTTTTACAGAAGCTTCATGAGCTCTAAATTCCTCTCTCCTGTGAATTAATGTTACCTTTTCTGCAAGGGGATAAATATTTAAAGCCCAATCAAGAGCAGAATCACCTCCACCTACAATTAAAACTTTTTTACCTTTAAATTCTTCAAAATTTTTTGCAAAATAATAAATTCCCTTACCCTCAAATTCATTTATACCCGGTCTATCAATTTTATTAGGGGTAAAAGCTCCGATCCCTGCTGAAATTATAATAGTCTTTGTATAATGCCTCTTCAGTTTATGTGTTTTTAAAACAAAAATATCACCATCTTTTTCAAATTCTTCCACTTTTTCACCGAGAATAATTAAAGGATTAAACCTTTTAACCTGTTCATAAAGATTTTTAATAAAATCCTTAGCCTTTATTTCAGGAAATCCAGGGATATCATAAATTGGTTTATCAGGATATAACATTACTAATTGACCTCCTATTTCCTCGGTTGCTTCAATTACCTTAACTTTCATTTCTCTCATTCTACAATAAAAAGCAGCAAAAAGACCAACGGGTCCTCCACCAACTATTGTTACATCAAAAATTTCCCTTTCCATTTTATCTTATTAAAAATCCAACTGTTATTGGTGTGTCCCTTAATGTGTATTTTCTTACTTCTGAACCTCTTAAATCAAAAACAAGTTCTGAAAAATTTATTATATCCTCTGTTTCATAAACAACGATAAATTCCTGGTCCTGAATTCCAAAGGAATATAAAAGTAACTGTTTTATTTCAGGATATTTTCTTCCAATTCTTATATGTTCATTCATCATACCCTGCCTTGTATCCATGCTTAAAAGATACCATTCAGGAGTCTTTATAAAAGGGTAGATAATTAAATATTTTTTTCTCTCGGAAAAAACATCTATTTCTTGAGGGGATTTTCCTTTTGTGTAGATTGAAGGTTTTGTATAACCCCAGAGTAAAAGTTCTGATTTCAATTTATCTTTGAAATCTTTGAAAGATTCATAATAATCTCTCATAAAATTAAAAACAGTTTCACTATCTTCAATACTTTTAACGGTCCATATTAAAAAGTCATACTCACTCCTTGAAGGATATACCCTGTACAGAAATTTTTTTTCTGAAACTAAACCATCAAAAAATTTATTTATATCTTCCTCATCACCCTTTAAAAAATTAAAGTGGCATAGAATTTTTTCCTTCATTCTTCCTTTTCCTTCATTTTTTCCATAATTTTCATACCTTCTTCCATCATTTTCATAATTTTTTCTTTTAAATTTTCTTCCTTTTTAGGAGGTGTAAGGGAGTGTATCCCAACGAGGAGCCTTATTTCAGCCTCAGGATTCCCTTTTTCTATTCTCCCAATTTTAAAAGCGGATCCAAGTGTTACCCAGAGGTGATCCTTACCGTGACTTATACAAGGTCCAAAGTAATTTGCACCTTCTTTTCCTTTAAATTCAATTCCAAATCTTAAAAGTTCATGGATAGAATAGCTGATTCCAAGTGCATATTCAGGCTCAAACTCTTTTTCTCCTTTTTCTATTTTATATTCAAAAATAGGATTTATTGCAAAGTTAAATCTTCCTAAATCCTTTGCAAGAATTAATTTCCCCTCAAATGCATGTTTATGAAAATCAGGAACCCCTTTATATTCAAAGTATACAAGAGGATCAAGAAAATATTTATTTTTTTCACCAAATCTGTGTCTTAACCTTATTTTGTAACCTTTATATTCAAGGGGAAAACCAGGAACCTGCTCAAAAATCTGGTAAATAGAAGCATCAAAATGATCATTCATACCCACTTCAAGTTCAAGTTGAAGCTCACTTATCACATTATTTTCAAGAGAGGAAAGTTCAGGTATTTTGAATGTTGAGTAATGCTCAATTTCACCGTTTCCTCTTTCCATTGTTGCATACTGGTAAGTCCATACATAATATCTTCTATCAGCTATTAAAATATTTACGCATGCAAAAAAAATCCCTATTAATCTTTTCATTGTTTTTTTATTTTTTTACCGATTTGAACGGATTTTATAAATAGATTTTGGATAGAATTATATTAATTATAAAAAAATATTTTGAGAAAATCAAGTTAGAATATTTTTTCTTTTAAAACTTTTTCGTTCTTAAAAAGGGTAATTCTGTGTTCATCAATAAAAACATATGTTTCGTCTTCAGGAAATTCTCCTGTATTCACATAAATTTTTCCTTCTTTCTCAATAAACATCGGTTTGTGAAAGTGACCTAAAATACATATATCTCCTCCTTTTTTAAAAAATTTTTCTGCTCTCGGAGGAATCTCTTCTTTTACTTCCTTTTTTTCAGAAGAATTTCTTGAAATTTTTGAAAAGGTTTTCGCAAGTTTTATTCCTATGTCAGGGTGAAATAGATAGAATAAAAATTTTACAAGGTCAGTTCTTATAAAGAAATTGAAATAGGTTCCAATAATATCTTTATTGTAATAAAAATCACCATGGGCAAGTAAAACCCTTTTACTTCCAATTTGAAATACCCTTTCCCTCTGAAAAATTCTTATATTGAAACCTTTTACAAATTCTTTAACAAAAAAATCATGATTACCTGTGAAATAAAGGAATTCAAACTTGTCCCTGAATTTATATAATTCTGAAACAAAAAGAAAGTTTTCCTTTGGTATAACTGTTTTGTATTCAAACCAGAAATCAAATATATCCCCTAAAAAAACAATTTTAGTTTTTTCAGGAATTTTCTCAAGTAATTTAAAAAATTTATCAAATATCTTTTTATCCCTCTCTTCAGAGTAGCCAAGGTGAAAATCTGCAAAAATATAGTATTGCACTTTAAATATTATATACTCTATAATAGACTTTATGAAAATATTTGTTCTCCTATTAATTTTTCTTTCCGAGGAGGAACCTTTATATTATTCAAATTTTTATGAAATATATGCAAGCTGGGATTCAATAAATTTTTATATAAAAATAAAAGTAAAAGAATTTGATAGAGTTTATTTAGCCACGGGAAATGGAGAAGAGGGTGAATACTTTTTCCCTGAATTAAGGGAAGTTAATAAATTTCCTGTTAAACTTAATAATTTTTTAATGTTTGATATAAAAGAAAATAAAAGTTATATCACTGATAAAAGGATAATATATAAACTTGATACTCTTGAAAATAATTTTATGATTAATTTTAAATTACCCATTAAAATTTATGATAAAAGCCAATATGTTTATTTCTGGATAGGTTTAGAAATCAAAGAAAAATTTTATTCAATTCCTGAAAAAAAAGAAAATATTTTCCCTGTTTTTTCTTTTTCCCCTGACAAGGATTTTGATGGAAAATGGGATAAGGGTGTTAATATTAAAGCAATAACAAGAGTAATTTTCAAGGGAGAGGAAGAGGAAGAATTAACTTTAAAAGAATTGAAAAAGTTTTTTAATCCTGAAAAAGAAAATCTTGAAATAGTTCTTGAAGGAGAAAGAGAGTTAAATAATATCTTTGCATCAGTTTACAGTTTAACAGGTAAAAAAATAAGAGATATTGATGTTTTAAAATCCGGTAAAAAGGTTATAATTATATGGGATGGAAGGGATGAATCTGGTAAAATTCAAAGGTCAGGAGTTTATTTAATAGTTGTTATGAAGGGAAATGAGACCTGGGCACAGATTCCAGTTGTCATATTTAAATGATAGAGGAGAGATTAAAGAGAATTTTCCCCCTTTACTTTGGGAAAAAAATAGAAAACTTAAAAAATAAAAAAATTTTTCTCATTGGTCTTGGTGCCCTTGGTTCAAATATCCTTGATTTACTTGTAAGAGCTGGTGTTAAAAATATAGTGCTTATGGACAGGGATTATGTTGAATTTTCAGATTTATTAACAAGTCCCTTTTATACAAGAGATGATGCACAAGTTTCAAAACCAAAGGTTATTGCAGCTTTTGAGAGAATAAAATCTATTGATAAAGATATAAATGCTTTTATTTTTTTTGAAAATTTTTCTCCTCAATTTGTTAAAAATTTTAATTTTTCTGGAATTGACCTTTTAATTGATGCTGTTGATAATCTTGAAACAAGGTTTTTGATAAATGAAATTTCTTTTAAATATAAAATTCCCTGGATTCATGGAGCCTGTGTGGCTGAGAGGGGAGAGGTTTCTTTTTTTAAGCCCTGGGAAGCTGCCTGTTACAGATGTTTATTTAATAAAATTCCAGAAAGAGGTAGGCTTGAAACTTGTGAAACACATGGAATAAATCCCTCTGTTAGCAAAATAGTTGCAGGAATTGAATCTGATATTGCTATTAAATACCTTACAGTGAATAAGTCTTTTGTTAATAAAATAATTTATATTGATTACTCAGAAGGATACTCTTTAAGGGAATTTGAAATTAAAAAAAGAAAAGACTGTCCCTTATGTATAAAAGGAATTTTTGAGTTTATGGATAGAAAAGAAGAAAAGATAATAACTTTCTGTTCTGAAAAAAATGTATTTATAAAATTAGAAAATTTTGATTTTGAAAAAATTAAAGAAAAGTGGAAGGGACTCGAAAACTTTTCTGAAAACATATACTTCATAAGGATTAATCCAAAGGGTCTTGAACTCAAGTTTTTTAAAGAAGGGAAACTCTTTATAAGTTCAGAAGAACCCCTGGAAGAGAAAAAAGTAAAAACTATTATCTCAAGATATATTGGAAATTAGTTTTTGATAATTTTTAAAATAAAGATTTATAATAAAAAATAATGGGAAAAAGGAAATTTATTTTTGTAACAGGTGGAGTGGTTTCTTCCCTTGGAAAAGGCGTTGCGACCTCTTCAATTGCCTTTTTATTGAAATCAAGGGGTTTTAAAGTTACTGCTTTAAAACTTGATCCATACATAAATGTTGACCCTGGGACAATGAATCCTTATCAGCATGGAGAAGTTTATGTTACTGAAGATGGAGCTGAAACTGATCTTGATCTTGGGCACTATGAAAGATTTTTGGACCAAAATATGGGTCAGATGAATAATGTAACAACAGGACAGGTTTACGGAACTGTTATTGAAAAGGAAAGAAGAGGTGATTACCTTGGTGCTACAGTTCAGATAATTCCCCATATTACTGATGAGATAAAAAGAAGAATAAGGGATGTTGGAGAAAAGTATGGTGCTGAAATTGTAATAGTTGAAGTTGGTGGAACTGTAGGTGATATAGAAAGTCTCCCTTTTCTTGAGTCAATAAGACAGATAAGGCTTGAAGAGGGATTTGAAAATACAATTTTTATTCATCTCACCCTTGTTCCCTTTATAGAAAGTGCAGGTGAATTAAAAACAAAACCAACACAGCATTCTGTGATGAAATTGAGAGAAATAGGAATTCAGCCAGATTTTGTTATAGCAAGGGTTGATAGACCACTTAATGAAAGTTCAAGGGCAAAAATCGCTTTATTTTCAAACCTTCCCCCTGAGAATGTCATTGAGGCAATAGATGTAAAAACAGTTTACGAGGTTCCCATAAATTTTAGAAAACAGAAGCTTGATGAGAAGATTTTAAAACATTTTAAAATTCCTGATTCTGAGCCTGATTTAAAGGAATGGGAAAAATTTCTTGATGGGATTTTAAATCCTGAAAATGAAGTTGAAATAGCGATATGTGGTAAATATACACATTTAAAGGATGCTTATAAAAGCATTATAGAAGCACTTACTCATTCCGGTTCTTTTCATAGGGTAAAGGTGAATATAAGATGGGTAGAAGCAAGTGATTTGGAAAAAGGCAAGGCTCAGGATTTTTTAAGTGGTGTGAATGGTATTCTTGTTCCAGGAGGTTTTGGAGAAAGGGGAATAGAGGGTAAAATTAAAGCATGTAAATATGCAAGGGAAAATAAAATTCCCTTTTTTGGTATATGTCTTGGAATGCAAGTGGCTGCAATAGAATTTGCAAGGAATGTTCTTGGATTAAAAGATGCAAACAGTACAGAATTCAACCCCCAAACAAATCACCCTATAATAACAATTTTACCTGAAAAGAAAGATATTAAGTATTTTGGTGGAACACTTAGAAAGGGTGCTTATCCATGTAAGATTAAAAGGGATACTCTTGCTTACAGAATTTATAATACTGATTTGATTTATGAAAGACACAGACATAGATACGAATTTAATCCTAAATACAGGAAAATTTTCGAAGAAAACGGTATGATAATAAGTGGAGAATCACCAGATGGATACCTTGCTGAGATAATGGAATTAAAGGATCATCCCTTTTTTATTGGTGTTCAATTTCATCCTGAGTTTAAATCAAGACCCTTAAAAGTTCACCCAATTTTCAGAGAATTTGTAAAAAAAGCTCTGGAAAGAATTTATCTATATGTGTCCTGATTTTTTAAGAATCGGAGGATTTGTAATTTCTTCTTACGGTGTAATGGTTGCCCTTGCATTTTTTACCGGAACTTATCTTGCTGAAAGGGAATGGAAAAGGTTAAATCTAAATATAAAAGTTTTTAATAATATTTTTATTCTTGCCTTAATTGGTGCAATTTTAGGTTCAAAGCTTTTATTCATTTTTGAAAATATTCCTTTTAAAGATTTTATATCAAATCCTTTTAAATATCTTTTAGAAAGAGGAGGATTTACCTTTTACGGTGGATTTCTTTTAGCTTTTTTTTTGATTTGGTTATATTTGATTTTAATTAAACATCCTATTTTAAAAGTAGGGGATGCAATATCCCCTTCCCTTGCAATTGGTTATGCAATAGGGAGAATCGGTTGTTTTCTTGTAGGAGATGATTATGGAAAACCTTCTAATTTGCCCTGGGCAATGGCTTTTCCAAAGGGTGCTCCTCCAACATATATTGGAGCAATGAGGGAATATTTTCCTTTTTTAAAAATTGAAGGTCCCCCAGATCAGCTTATTAAAGTTCATCCTACTCAGCTTTACGAAGTTTTTATTATGTTAATAGTTTTTATTTTAATTTTTTCTTTAAGAAAAAAATTAAAAGAGGGAAAAGTTTTTTCTTTGTATTTAATTCTTGCAAGTCTTGAAAGGTTTTTTGTCGAATTTTTCAGACTCACAACACCTTCCTTTATACCATTTTTAACAGTTGCTCAGATTATCTCTCTTTTTTTATTATTTCTCGGTATTACAATATGGATATTGAAGAAATAGTTAAAAGTTTAAAGAAGAATAAACTTTTTAAAAATTTAACCGATGATATTTTAAGAGAAATAGCCCCTTATATAAATTCCAGAGAATATAAAAAGGGTAGAACTATTTTCTTTGAAGGTGATACGGGAAGAGTTTTGTATCTTGTTAAAAGCGGTAAAGTGGAGGTTTTTAAGAGAAATAATGAGGGTGAAGAAGTTATACTTGCAAGTTTTGGTCCAGGTGATTTTTTGGGGGAAATGGCTCTTATTGAGGAAAGCACAAGAAGTGCTACATGCAGGGCAGTTGAGGATTCAGAGCTTTTACTTTTTTCCCATAGGGCTTTCCTTGATTTAATTGAAGAAAGACCAAAGGCAGCAGCAAAGCTTATTCTTGAAATTGCAAAAGTTTTATCAAAGAGATTGAGGAGCTCTTAAAAGAAATCTATTTTTCACATATAACCCCATCCTTTTAATTTTTCTTCTATTTCTTTTTTCTCTTTATCTATAAATATGTGTTCTTCAAAAATTAATTCCTTTCCCCATTTTTCCCTTTTAAACTCCATTTTTGATAGGTATTCTTCCTTTACAATCTCCTCTATTACTTTCCCTTCAAATTCTTCTGGTATTGGAAGTCCTGAAAGAAATAAAAATGTAGGAGCAAGGTCTAAAAGAGTATATTTTCCTTTTATCTTGTATTTTTCTTTTAAAATTTTTCCCATTCCAAAAAATATTCCCTTTGTTGAGTGAATACCGTTCAATTTTTCGTAATCCTTTTTATCTATTTCACTTATATATTCATTTAAAGAAGAACCGCCTTCAAAATCATCTGAGTATAGAACAATAAGGTCTGGAAGTTTTTCAGAATATTTACCCTTATAAAGTTCTTCTCTTAAGAAAACTTTCTGAACGGGCTTTATTCCATTAATGCTAAATTCCTCTAATTTTTCCTTTATAGTGATTCTTACTTTTTCATAATCTTCTTTCTTTACAATTCCTTTTGGCTGCCTTTCTTTAAGATTTATTACAATTCCGTCAACAGGAGGATAAAGGGGGAATCTATATGCCTTTGTTTTGTTGAAATCAATGTTAAAAAGAGAAGTTTCAGAAAAAGTGTCAATTTTTGTTAAAATTTTCCTTAAATTTAAAGGTAATTTTTTAAAAACAATTTCCTGGTAAGGAAATTTTCTTTTTAATTTTCTGTAAATTTCTTTAAAGGGTTCGTATAAACTTCCGGTTTTCTTTTCTTTTAAAAATCCTGTTTCTTTTAAAAAGAAATTCAGATTGAATTTTTTTAAAGGTCTTTTTCTTGCACCGTGATCTGACATAATAAAAACAAGTGTATCTTGATCTAAAATTTTTAAGAATTCCCCTATCACTTCATCGGTTTTTATGTAGACTTTTTCTATGTAGTTATCTTCCTCTTCTATGTATTTATAAAAATTATGCTGGGCTCTATCAGGTGAGCCTAAAACGATTATAAAGAAAAAGGGTTTATATTTTTTATAAAGATAAATCCCTGCTTTTTTTCTAATTTCAAGAAGTCTTATAAGTTCATCAAAAACCCTTTTTTCCGAACCACCCTTAAAAATTGAGGTATTTTCTGTAAGAGCTTCAATTTCCTTTTTTAATTCAGAAGGATAAGCAAAAACCTCCTTTGTATCAGGTGTTGGAAATCCTGAAACCAGAAAATCTTTAATTTCCCAAGGTGGATAGGTTATGGGAACTGTAATTGCCCCAACATTTAACCCCTTTTCATTAAAATAGTCAAGAAAAGTAATCCCTTTAAAAAATCCTGAGTGTATTATTTCTGCTTCCCTCATTTCATAGAGATTTATATTCCAATTTCTGAAGTCAAAAACACCATGGGCTCCTGGATTTTTTGAAGTTAAAAAACTTGTCCATGCACAGGCAGAAATAGATGGATAGGTTGATTCTATCTCACCTATAAAGCCTTTTAAAAAAAATTTCTCAAAATTTTTTAATTTACCCTTTTTTACATATTTTTCAATTATGTCAAAGGAACCTCCGTCAATTCCAATTACAAAAATTTTCATATTCAAAGATAAATTTTAAGATTTAAAAAATTGTTTTTCAATACCCCTTTTGACTTTAATTTTAACTTTATATTATTTTAATTCTTTTAAAATGAATGAGGAAAAAACTCTTGAAAAACATCTTGAAAAATATATAGAAAATCTTTTCTCCGGCTCTCTTTTAAATTTTATCGGAATGATAATGAAAAGGTTTACAGGTTACCTTTACCAGATTCTTATAGTTAGACTTCTGGGAACATTTATATATGGAATCTATACCCTTTCTTATACCCTTATTAATATTGTATTAAGATTTTCTCAACTTGGTCTTGATAGAGGTGGAATAAGGTATATAGCAGTTTTAAAAGAAGATGAAAAATACGGTTTAATTAAAAAATTGAGTCTTTTTTTATTTTTTTTATCCTTTTTTTCAGGACTTTTATGGGGAATTTTTACTTTTCTTACTTCTTCCTTTTTTTCTCAAATTTATAAAAAGCCAGAACTTAGAGAAGCTTTAATTTACTTCAGCTTTCTTGTCCCCTTTTATACATCATTACTTGTTATGGCTTATAGTTCAAAGGGTTTTAATAAAATGGAATATTATGTTTTATCAGAGGATATTTTAAGACCAATCTTTCAGTTTTTATTTTTATTTTTACTTTTTTATTTTTTGGGCAAAAAAATCATAACAGCAATACTTCCCTGGACCCTATCTTCCCTTTTAGGACTTCTTTTAATAATTTTTTTCTTTGTAAAAGAGTTAAAAGGCAAAGACACTGATTCAAAAGAAAATTTTAATTATAAAGAAGTTGTAACTTTTTCCCTTCCAGTTACCATAATATCAATTTTATATTTCCTTTTTGCCTGGACTGATATGGTTTTGCTTGGTTTTTTCAGGAAAGCTGAGGAAATCGGTATCTATAATGGAATTGCAAGGACCGCAGAAATGGCTAACTTATTTTTACTTTCAATAAATGAGGTATTTTCACCCCTTGTTTCACAGTTATCTTATAAAAAAGATCTTAAATCCTTAAAAAATATTTATGAAATAATAATAAGATGGACTTTATATTTTTCAATACCTCTTTACATATTCTTTTTATTTTCAGGAAAAGAATTTTTATATATTATTTTTGGTAAAGAGTTTATTTCAGGATTTATTCCAATGATCATTCTTTTGACAGGTCTTATGATACAGAATTTAATAGGTGAAGTGGCAATGACTTTAACAATGAGTGGTTATCAGAAAGAATGGGCATTTATTAATTTTTTAGGTCTTTTTATAAATGTAATTCTTGGACTTTTATTTATACCAAAATTTGGAATTCTTGGTGCTTCTTTATCCACATCTTTATCTCTCGTTATTTTAAGAACAATGGGGCTTTTTGGTGTAAAAAAATTTTTAAAATTCTGGGGACTCAGTAAAAGGGTTTTTAAACCTTTTCTTCAGGGTATATTTACCTTATTAATTATTTTATTTTTAAATACCTTTTTTATTAGCAAAGTAAATTTTAATATTCTTTTAAAAGTTATTTTAAACTTTTTTTTACCTTATCTTTTCTATCTTTTACTCTTTTTTGTTTTAAAACCTGAAAAGGAGGAGATTTTTTTGATAAATAAATTAAGAAGTTTTATTAAAAGAGGATAAAATTTTTTTTAGATTTTCAATTTCTCCTTCAAATCTTTTTATGTAATCTTTTTTAAAATTTTTTATTTTTTGAGTGTAATAATCATAATTTTCCAAAAGTTTTTCAATTCCCTTTTTAATGGAATCTGGATTATTGTTTACATAAATAACATTTTCTTTAAAAAATTCTCTAAGAGCTCTTTTATTACTAACAATTAAAGGTTTTTCAAGGTTTAAAGCTTCAAAACCTGCTGATAAAAGGGTATTCTCCCATTTTGTTAAAGCTATTATTCCTTTAGAACCTTTTAAAAGTGAGTAAAATTCCTTAAAAGATAAAAGACCTGTGAATTTTACATTTTGGGGTACATTTAAAAATTTCTTTTTGTGTTTTCCAGTTATATAAAAATCAAGTTCATGAAAAAATTTGGCACTTTCAATTAGTTCCTCTAAGGGTTCATCCTCTCCACCAGAAGAAGGAAAAACAAGGTATTCCTTTTCCTTATAAAAAACTGGAATATCTTTAAAATTTAAAGGTGGATCATGAATAATTATAAATTTTTTATCTTTTAAAAATTTTAGTTTTTTTATTATAGTTTTTTCATGAATTATAATTAAGTCAGACCTTTTTAAAACAAAGTACGTTAAAGATTGAAGGTTTTTCCATTGTTTTGAAACGAGAGGTCCTGAATGGAAATCAATAATAGTTATCTTTTTAAAAATTTTCTTATATAATATTGAGGTAAGGCCTATAAAGGGTTGTGTAAATTCAACTAATAAAATTTCAGGTTTTTTTTTAAAAAGATAGATAAGAGTTATTATAATTTGAATGGGGAACTTAATAGGTGATAGAAGAATATTTCTTGTAAAAAGCGGAAATCTGAATATATCGGAATTTAAATAAGAGGATAAAATTTTTGTTCTTTGAGAGCCTTTTGTATCAGGTGTCCAGGAAATAAATAATATTTTTTGATAAGACATTTATCAATTATAATTATAAATCAAAATGAGAATTGGAATAAATGGTCTTTCAATACATGGAAAATCAAGAAGAGGTGGCTTCTGGGAGTATTTTTATAGTCTTATAAAAATTCTTGAAAAAGTAGTTCAAAAGGAAGAAATCTTTGTGTTCATTAATAAAAAATTGAGAGAATATTTTGATAATGTTGAAAATAAAAATTTTAAATTTGTGGAAATAGAAATTCCTGAAAAAATTTCCCAGTATACAGAAATTTTTCTTTTACCCTTTTATCTTAAAAAGTATAAAATAAAACTTTTGCACTTTCCTACTTTTGCTTTTCCCTTATATTTAAAAATTCCGTATATTGTTACCGTGCATGATCTTGCCTTTTTAAAATTTAAAAGAAATTTAGGTTTTCACAATACCTTTTACTGGAGATACATTTTCAGAATGGGTGTAAGGATGGCAAGTTTTATTATAAGTGTTTCGGAAAATACAAAAAGGGTTTTAAAGATTTTATGGAGAATAAAAGGGGATAAGATAAAAGTTATTCCTTCCTTTTCATCGCTTCTTATTTCGGAAAAAGTGGAGATAGATGATAGTATCATTGAAAAATATGGTGTAAAAAAACCTTATTTTCTTTTTATAGGAACCCTTGAGCCAAGAAAAAATTTGAGAAATGTTTTGAAAGCCTTTTTAAAAGTTAGTGAAAAAGTTAAAGATTTAAATCTTTTAATAATAGGTCAAAAGGGTTGGGAAAAAGAAGACTTAATAAAAAAAATAGAAGAAAATAAAGATAAGGTAGTGTGGCTTAGTAATATAAAAGGCTACGAATTACCAGCCTTTTACAAAAATGCTATAGCACTCCTTTATCCATCTTTATATGAAGGGTTTGGATTACCTATTCTTGAAGCTTATAAGTTTCTCGTCCCTGTTATAACATCAAATGTATCCTCTTTACCAGAAGTTGCAGGAAAAGGAGCACTTTTTGTGGATCCACAAAATATTGAGGAACTTGAAAAAAACATGATTGAAATTTTCTATAACACAGAATTGAGAGAAAAATTAATCCAGAATCAAAAAGAAGAATTAATGAAATATGATTATATTAAATTGGGAGAGAAAATTCTTTCAACTTATAGAGAAGTTCTTTTAAGATAGATTTTGGGAATTAAAAAGGTTAAAAGCAAAAAAATAAAGAAAAATTTTATCTCCATATCTGTTATAGCATTAAACCAGAAATAATCAAAAGTTAACTGGAAAATTATTGTAATCCATCCTGTAATTAGTCCGGTTATTAAATATATTTCCTTTTTTTCTGTTTTTAAAAAGAGGTTAAAAAGGAACTTAAAGATTTTAAAAATTATAATCAAAAATAAAATAAACCCAGGTAGCCCGGTTTCAGCTAAAAGATTTAAAAAAACATTGTGAGCATGTAAATGTATTTGGGATACATTAAGAAAGGCAAACTGTCCTATCCCGATACCTGTTAGGGGTTTTTCAAGGAATATTTTTATACATGTTTCCCAGAATAAAGTTCTTGTCCATATACTTATATCCCTTTTACCCCAGAAAATTGATTGAAACCTGAGGTAAATTGAAGGTGATAAAATTTTAATTATTAGAATAAAAGATAAAGTTAATAAAAAGGATAAAACTAAAAATAAAAATAAATTCTTTATTTTTTTTGTTTTTAATAAATAGAAAAAGAAATAGACAAAAAAAGAGAAAAATAGAGATAAGTATCCAGCACGGGACAAGGTTAAAAAAGTTGTGAAGATTGTTAAAAACAAAATAAAAATTAAAAATCTCCTTACAAGTTTATTTTCACTATAAAGTATAAAACTTAAAGTTAAGATAGATGAAATAACCATAAAGGCAGCAGAAGAGTTACTGTGATAAAAAACTCCGCTTGACCTTTGAGACCAGTAATATAAACCACCCTCTATTCTCCAGAATTTAAGTAAGGGAAAACCTGGTAAAAAGTATTGAAATATTGATATGAAGATATTAAAGGAAATAAAGAGTAAAAATATCAAAAGTAAAATTTTTAAGTCCCTTTCTGTTTTTATATAAAAGTAACCTATAAAATAATAAAAAATGTTTATAAAAAAAAGTGTTGAATAAACTACGGCGTAATCTTTTTTTATTGACCAGATACTTGATAAGAAAAATATTAAGGAAAGTAAAAGTAAAAGATTAAACAAAGGAACTTTTTCTTTTAATCTTCCACCACTTAAAAGGTATAGGATTAAAATAAAAAGAAATATTAAAACAAAAATGTTAAATAGTTTAAATGGTATAACTATAACTGGAAGTCCCTTTTTCAAAATTTGGGGAAATATAGCATAATTTATGTTAAAGGAAACTTTAAAAAGAAGTGATAAAGGAAGTAAAAGAATTAAATTTTTAAAAAAATTTCCAATTAAAAGGATCAATACAAAAATTAAAAAAATTAAAAGTTTTATAACATAAATGATTTTAACTTGTGTTTCTGATAAAAGATAAATATAAAAAAAATAAAAAAGAAGAAATAAAAGAAAATTTGATAAAAAAAGTATCTGGTTTATTCTGAATTTCAGTGCATTTAGCATATCTTATTATAAAACAATTTTTTTAAAATTTAAAAAAACTTGGAATTTTCTAAAATTTAAATAATAAAATTTTTTAAATGAAAATCCTTTTTATAACCTCTCAGGTTTTTTTCCCACCTCTTTCAGGATTAAGAAAAAAAATTTTTTTACTTTTAAAGGAATTAAAGGAGAAAAATAATAAAATTTACCTTTTTTCCTTTCCTAAATTTGAAATTCCTGATAATTATTTTGAAAGAGTAGAATTTTCCTCTCCTTTATCAAAATTTGTTTTTTTTAAAAATCTTTTTTTCTCTTTTTTAAAAAATCCTTTTGAAATTGTTTTTTATATAAATCCAAAAAGTTTTAAAAGAATAAAAAATTTTGTTAAAGAGGTTAATCCTGATATAATATTTGTTGATTATATAAGGATTGCTCATATTTTCCCCTATATAAATTTTAAAAACAAAAAACTTATTTTAAATATGGATGACCCTCAGTCCCTTAAATACATAAAAATGAAAAGTTTAATAAAAGATATAGAAAATCCCTTTGGTGAAGCCCTTGAAGATTTACCAATTTTAATAAAGAAAATTTTAAAAAATAATTTTGTAAAAAAATTAATTTTGTCCTATGAGATAAAAATGATGCAAAAGTATGAAAAAAAATGGACAAAAAGTTACGATTTGGTTCTAACTAACTCTGAAAAGGATAAAATGTATCTAAATTCTATTGGAATAAAAAATGTAAATATCTTACCACCACTTGTAAAAATTGATGAGGATTTAAAAATAGAGGAAAAAGAAAACTATATTCTCTTTGTCGGTAAAATGGATTATGCCCCAAATCCTGATGCTGTTAATTATTTTTTAAAAAAAATATTTCCCTATGTAAGAGAAGTTCATCCTGAAGTATGGTTTTATATTATAGGCTCAAATATAAATAAAGATTTAGAAGAAAAATGGAAAAAGGAAAAAAATGTAAAAGTCATAGGAAGAGTTCCTGATGTTGAAGTTTTTTATAAAAGAGCAAAAGTTTTTGTTTCTCCCTTAAGATTTGGAACAGGAATAAAAGTTAAAATACTTGAAGCAATGAGTTATGGGGCTCCTGTTGTAACTACAAAAATAGGTGCAGAAGGTATGAAAGTTTTAAATAGAAAGCATCTTTTGATTGCAGAAGATGAAAAGGATTTTGCCTTGAAAGTCATAGAATTAATTGAAAACAAATCTTTATGTGAAAATATTGTAAAAAATGCTTTTAAGTTTGTTAGGGAAAATTACGATATAAAAAAATGGACTAAAAAGATTTTTAACTTTTAAGATTTTGTTTTATAATAAAACTATGAAAAGATTTAATGGTGTAAAAATAAAGTATTACGGACATGCTGCTTTTAAATTAATATCACCCAATAAAAGGGTGATTTTCATTGACCCATGGCTTTCTAATCCATCTTCTCCTTCCAAGGATTATGATAAAGTGGATTTTATACTTTTAACACATGCTCACGGTGACCACCTTGGAGATACAATAGAAATTGCTAAAAAAACAGGTGCTAAGGTCTATGCCATTCATGAGATATCAGTGTATCTATCCTCAAAGGGTATTAAAAATGCAATTGGTATGAATATAGGTGGTCATATTAAAGATGGAGAAATTGAGATTATTCAAACAGAGGCAACACACTCCTCAACAATTCAGGAAGGCGATAAACTTATTCCTGGGGGCTTGGCATCAGGTTTTGTTATAAAGTTTGAAAATGGTTTTACAGTTTATCATGCTGGTGATACTGGTGTTTTTGCAGGTATGCAGATTATTGGAGAACTTTATAAACCCCATCTTGCCCTTTTACCAATAGGTTCTCACTATACTATGGATCCTTTTGATGCAAGTTATGCCTGTAAACTTTTAAAACCGAAATATGTAATTCCAATGCACTATGGGACTTTCCCTGTTTTAACAGGTAGCCCTGAAGAATTAAAAAAGAATCTTGATCCAGCACTTAATATTGAAGTTATTGTTTTAAAACCAGGAGAAGAAGCAGAATAATTCAGAGTTCTCTTATGATTCCATAAGGAACTTTTTTTCTTGCTAAAAATATTTTTTCTTTTTTGTAATAATAAAGGGAAAATAAAGCACAGAAAAAGGAATCAAGATGGTTGTGATTTTTTATTAAACTTATGTTATCTATTTTTTCTTTCAATTTATTTAAAATTTTTTTTAGTTCTTTTTTATTTTTTTTATAATTTTCTTTAAATCCAATTGCTCTTAAAGATGCAGTGGGATGGGTTTCTAAAACTTCTGTTATTTTCCTCAATTTTAAATAAATTCTTTTCCCCTTTTTAGATACTTCATACATACTTTTAACATAAAAGGGTAATACTCCAGGAACTTTAATTTTTCTTTCAATGAAGTATCTTCTTAAAATTTTATCCTCTTTTCTATCTTTAATTTTTCTCCATGTAAAAGGTGCATCTATTGCAATGTAAAGGGGCTTATATTTTTTAACCTCCTCTATAATTTCTTTTTCTGATATTTTATCTTTTAAAAAAACAATTTTTATTTTTTTTGAATCTTCAATAAAACACAAAGAAGTATTTTTATCACCTTTAGATAAATCAATTCCACCAAAAAACATTTTAAAAATTAATTCTATTTATAAAATAGCCTCTTTAATTTCACAATTGGTTTTAAATTTTCAATTTCAAAATCCCTATTAATATTCTCTGAAAATAGAAGATTTATATCCCATAAGTTTGGTTTTTCAACTAAAAACTCAATTTCTTCTATGTCATTTTTAAGAAAATAAGTAAGGTCTAATTTGTTTTGAAAAGGAATTTCAAGTTCGATTTCTTCCTCATCAAATAAATCTGAAGGGTCATAAGCATCAAAAAGTGAATCAAAAATCTTTGCTATTTTTCTTTTTTCTCCTAAATTATTGATAAATTCTCCACCGTATTCAAAGGGTGTTTGAATGAAAAGGGAATAAAAATTATTGTCTTCTTTTGGTTTTAATGAATTTATATAAAAAACTTTTAGTTCCTTTAATGAGTTTAAAAATTCTTCATCTTTAATTTCATAAAAGGGTTCAATTCTATAAAAAATGAGACACTTAATTTCCTTTTTTTCTATTTTTTCCTTTATTTCCTTTAAACTTTTAAACTCTATTCCATTAAAAATCCTTAAAAATCCTTCTGTATTAAATGAGCTCCTTAAATTTAAAATTTTAGATTTTTCATAAAATTTTGATAATAAATAAAAGAGAACCTGAATTTTAGGTGGTAACATATCATTAAAAACCAAAATAAAATTCTCATATTTCTTTATTTTTTCAAAAATTTCCTTAGATTCTTCAAAGAATAGTTTTCTTTTTTTAATTTCCTCTTCAAAAAAGAATTTGTTTAAAACCTTAAAATCTTTAATTTCAGGGATTTCCCCTTTTTCCTTGTAAAAGAGTGTTAAAAGATCTAAAAGAAATTCATAGGATTTCTTAAGTTCCATTTTTAATGAAAGATCTGCATTTTTGAAAAATCTATCCTCAAAACCTGATAAAATTATAAAATAGTTATTTTTTCTTTCTCTATTTCCAAAATAGAAAAATTTTACTTTTTTTCTTCTTTCTCCCTCTTTCATTATTCTGAAGAGTTCAAATCCTATAACAGGATGTGAGTAATCTAAAAGGGAGTAATAAATAAGTGTAAAGGAATTTTCAAAATCTGAATAATTTACCTCAGAAAGAATTTTTTCTGCACCCCTATGGATCTCGGTAGGCAAAATTACTATATTCTTTATTTTATTTTTTAATATGAAACTTTTAATTCTTCTTAAAACAGAATTTGTTTCCCTTGGGGAAATAAAAAAGCAGATTTCATCAGGACTAAATTTTTTTAATGATTCATTTAATTTATCTTTAAATTCCTCTAAGGTGAGTCCTTTAAAAATTCTTTTTTCATTTGAAATAAAATCCTTACCATAAAATATTCTGTCACAGAATATTGTCGGATTTTCAAAATCATCCTTTGCAATAACCTTATATATTTTATCGGGTTTCTTTTTTATTCCTGATTTTAATACTTTTTCTCTTCTTGGATTTTTAACCCAGAATTTAAGTTCACACCCAGTTGAACAAAGAAAGCAGGAACTTTCTATTTCATTAAGGTCCCATGGTCTTGGTCCGAACCTATAGTCTTTATCATCAAGAATAGCACCAACAGGACATATATGGGTTAAGTATCCTAAGAAAGGAACATCGTCTTTAAGTTCCATTTCAAAGGGTCCTACGAAACTTTCCTTTCCCCTTTTAAAGGATAGCCACTCATCTGAATAAACTTCTTCTCTCCAGAAGTTTGAGCATCTGTAACATAATATGCATCTTGTTTCATAGAATCTCAAAAGTCTATTTAATTTCTGTTTGGGGGGCAGTATCTTTTTATAATTTGAAAAAGGAAAACTTCTTCCAAATTTATAGGTAAAATCCTGTAAATCGCATTTTCCTCCTTTTTCGCATAAGGGACAATCTATTGGGTGGTGTATAAGCATAAATTCTAAGATATTAGCCCTTGCTTCTTTTGATTTTTCGGAATAGGGAAAGATTTTCATTTCCTCCTGTGGATAGGTGGAGCAGCTTGTTACAAGAAATCTTTTGCCCTTTAATTCAACTTCTACCATACAGACTCTGCAGGAAGCAGTAATTCTTAAGTTAGGGTGAAAGCAATAATAAGGAATATCAAATCCATTTTCCTTTAAAATCTGTAAGACAGTTTTTTGAGGGTTAACTTCAAATTGTTTATTATCAATAAAAATTTTCATTCTTTTGAATTTTAACTCTTTTTATTTTAAAATTTCTATATAAAATGATAATTGCCATTTTATTTACCCACAAGAAAGCACCCAGTGAAGTAAGAGAAGAAGTTTTTAAATTTTTTGAAAATAAACTCAATGAAATAAATGATTATATTTTTGAAAAATTATTACTCGCTACTTGTTACCGGGTAGAACTTTATTTAAGGATAGATAAATCCAAAAAGGTAAAATTACTGAAGGAATTTTTGCCCTCTGAATTTAAAAATTACGCGGAAATACTTGATTCACCAAAGGATATTTTTGAGCATATTGTTATTGTTGCAAGTGGGGCAGATTCCCCTGCAATTGGTGAACCTGAGGTTCAGGGACAGGTTAAAAGGGCTTTTGAAGAGGCAAAGAAAAAAGGATGGGTAAAAAAGTTCCTTGGTAAGGCTTTTGAAAGAGCAATTTTTGTTTCAAAAAAGATAAGGGAGGAATCGGAAATTCAAAAAGGTTCCCTTTCAATACCAAGAATTGTTTCCTTGTATTTAAAAGACTTAAATGGAGAAGAAAAGGATTTAAAGATTTTAATTGTTGGAACAGGTGAAATGGGAGCAGGAATTGCAATGTATTTGAGAAAAGAAGGAATCCCCTTTCATGTTGCTACCAAAAGTAAAGAGAGAGCACAATTTTTAAAGGAACATGCGAATATTGATACAATTTTATATTCAAAGGAAACTCTTCCTTTTTATGTAAAACATTACGATGCTGTTATATTTGCAACAGAAAGCGATGGATATTTACTTGATAGAGACTTTTTAGAAAAAAGTAAAGAAAGACCAAAACTTATAATAGATCTTGGCTTTCCGAGGAATGTTGACCCTGAAATTAAAAATATAAAAGGTATTGAATTCCATCAGATAGATGAATTTAAAAAGATAATAGAAGAGAGAGTTAAGGAAAAGGAGGAGATGCTTTCCTATATAAGGTTCAGAGCAAAAAGGGAAAGTGAAAAATTTGAAAAGTGGTTAATAAGGGAGGAAAAGATTTTGAAATTATTTAATTATGTTGATAAGAGAATAAGTAATATTGAGGATAAGACAAAAATTAAAAAATTCCTTTTATACCCTATATTAAAGTCTTTAAGAAGTGGAAAGGATATTGAGGAGATAATAGAAAGTTGGATAAAGTAATAAGGGTTGGTGCAAGAGGGTCAAAGCTCAGTTTTACTCAGGCAAAAAAAGTTTTGGAAATTTTAAATAAAAAGGGATTTAAAACAGAATTTGTTCCTGTTACAACAAAAGGAGACAGAGAAAGGGATAAACCCCTTTTTAAAATAAGCGGAGTAGGTATTTTTGTTAAGGAAATTGAAAGAAAAATTTTAGAAGGAGAGATTGATATTGGTGTTCACAGTGCAAAGGATGTCCCAACTCGATTAGAAGAAGGTTTGGAGATCTCCTGTTATTTAAAAAGGGAAAGTCCCTTTGATGTTATTATTTCCAATGTGAGTTCAATATATGAGTTGAAGGAAGGAGCAGTTGTTGGAACAAGTAGTATAAGGAGAAGGGAATTTTTACTTGAAAAAAGAGCTGATTTAATTATCAAGGATTTAAGGGGAAACATTGATACAAGAATAAAAAAATGGGAAAGGGGTGAATATGATGCAATAATTATATCTGAAGTAGCTATAAAAAGATTAAATCTTAATGTTCCTTATGTAAGACTTGATATTGAGGAATTTCCTCCTTCACCTGGGCAGGGGGCGATATGTATTGAGTCTAAAAAAGATTTTATTTACAGAGATGTTTTAAAAGAAATAAATGATGAGAAAACTTTTATTGAAGTAGAAACAGAAAGGGAAATTCTTTCAAAACTTTCCATAGGGTGTTCAGTCCCTTTTGGAGCCTATGCCTTTATTGATAATGGAGAAATCAATTTAATTCTTAAATATAAAAAGGGTAAAGAATTTATAAAAATTAAAGAAAAGGGGAAAACAAAGGAAGAACTTGTTAAAAAGGTTTATGAAAAAATCTTCTCATAGCACCCTTTTAGTTTTGAATACAAATACCTTTACTCTTTTTCCTGAAATATGGCAATTTTTAAAGAACTATAAGAATATTTATTATGAGGAAAAAAAACCACCTTTTATATTATGGGCTTCACCCTTTTCCAAATGGGAAAAAATTCAAGTAAATTTAAATAAAAAGAATTCACTTTTTATTCTTGATGGTTTGAAGGGTTTGAAAAATATCTTAAGTAAATTTAATTTTAATAATTTATTAAAATTAAGTTATTATGTAAGGGATAAGAATTTCGGGAAAAATATATTCTGTGTTGTAAGGCCAATGCCTGAAGCTCTTTATTTTGCTAATGAGCTTGAAAAATCAGGTTTGAAATCCTTTCCCTTTCCTGTTTTAAAATTTAAAGTTATAAAAGTTAAAAATTTAAAGGAAATTTTAAAGGATAAATGGGATTATGTGATTTTTACTTCCAAAAGGGGAATAGATGCTTTAAGAGAAAATATAAAAGATGTTTTTTTGTTAAGGGAACTTTTGATTGATAAGAAAATAATAGCAATTGGACCTGAAACAAAAAAGAATTTGGAGGAAGTTGGTTTAGATGCAATTTTACCTAAGGAATTTTCCCAGGAAGGTATAATGGAAATTTTAAAAGAAGAAAAATATAGAAGAATTTTAATGTTGAAAACCGAGGGTAGAGAGGATTTAAAAAATTTTCTTTTAAATAACAAAAATTATGTTGAAGAGGTTAAAATTTATGATATGGTAAAGGAAAAAATAGAAAGATTAAAAATTTTTGAAATGTATTTAGATATGGCTACACATTTTATTTTCACAAGTCCTAAACTTTTTGATACATTTATTCAGATTTTTAAAAATAAAAAATTTTTAGAAAATAAAGAAATTTTGGCAATAGGAAGAGTAACAAAGAGTCATATTGAAAAAAAAGGTTTTAAAGTGAATTTTGCTCCTCAAAAATTTTTAGGTAAATATCTTTTAAAAGAAATTTTAAAAAGGAGTTAAAATTATGAAGGAATTTCCTTTTATAAGAATGAGAAGATTGAGAAAAAAAGAATTTTTAAGGGACCTTGTAAGGGAAACGGTTTTAACTCCAGATGATCTTGTTTATCCACTTTTTGTAATTAAAGGGGAGGGGAAAAAAGAAGAAATATCTTCCATGCCAGGTCAATACAGATATTCAATTGATGTTCTATGTGAGGAAATTCAAAAAATAAAAGAAGAAGGTATAAAGGCAGTTATTCTGTTCGGAATTCCAGAAAAAAAGGATGAAATGGGAAGTGATTCATATTCTGATGATGGTATAATTCAAAGGGCATTAAGGGAGATAAGAAAATTTGAAAAGGATATTATATTGATTACTGATCTTTGTATGTGTGAATACACTTCGCATGGTCATTGTGGAATCATTAAAAATGGTGATGTTGATAATGATACGACTCTCGAATATCTCGGAAAAATAGCAGTTTCACAGGTTGTTGCAGGTGCTGATATTGTAGCACCTTCAGGTATGATGGATGGTATGGTAAAGGCAATTAGAAAGGCTCTTGATGAGAGTGGTTTTAAAGATACTCCTATTCTTTCCTATGCTGTGAAGTATGCATCAAGTTTCTATGGACCTTTCAGGGAGGCTGCTGAATCAGCTCCCCAGTTTGGTAATAGAAAGACCTATCAGATGGATCCTGCAAATTTGAGAGAGGCAATACTTGAAGCAGAGCTTGATTATGAAGAAGGTGCAGATATTTTAATGGTTAAACCTGCCTTAGCCTATCTTGATGTTATAAAAACTATTAGAGAAAGATTTAATAGACCAATTGCAGCCTATAATGTTTCAGGTGAATATGCTATGGTGAAGGCTGCTTCAATGAAAGGTTATATAAATGAAAGGGATGTTGTTCTTGAAATTTTGACTTCAATCAAAAGGGCTGGGGCTGATATAATTTTGACCTATCATGCGAGGGATGTTGTAAAGTGGTTGAAAGGTGGATAAGTTAAAAAAATTAAAGGATTTTTTTTATTATTACCTATATCCTTCAGACTCTGAGAAAAAGGTAATTTATTTTTTGATTTTTATTATTCTTTTGGGTGATGTAGGTAAAAGATTTTTTTATCAAAACAAAAATAAGAATGAAAATTCAAAAGTTGAGAGAATTGATTTTAATCTTGCTGAAATTGAAGATCTTGTAAATCTTCCTTCTATAGGACCTCGTCTTGCAGCAAAAATTTTAGATTTCAGGGATAAAAAGGGGAAGATTAAAAAGCCTGAGGAACTTCTTGAAATAAATGGTTTAGGTGAGAAAAGATTAGAGATTATAAAAAAATATTTTAAGTTTCCTGAAGAAGATTAGAAATGAAATTTATTTACATGAATCTATAAATTTTTTAAAGAGTTTTAAAAATATTTTGTTTTCCTCAAATAGATGTTCAGGGTGAAATTGCACTCCTAAAAAGAAGGGGTGTTTATCACTTTCAATTGCTTCAACAATTCCATCTTTTGCTCTTGCTGATATTTTTAAATCTTTTCCCAATTTATTCACAGCTTGATGATGAAAACTGTTTACTCTTATCTCTCTTTTTTTAAAAATATCATATAAAAGCGTTTCTTTCTCTATTATTATTGTATGAGTTAATTTACTGTGACTTGCTGATTGCTCATGTTCTATCTCTGAATTAATATGTTGAATTAAATTACCCCCCATTGCCACATTCATTACCTGTGAGCCCCTGCAAATCGCAAAAAATGGTTTTTTATTTAAAAAACAAGCTTTAACAATTTCTATTTCAAGAATATCTCTTTCAGGAACAACTCCTCTTGTTTTTTTAGGCTCCTCTCTGTAATATAAAGGATGCACATCTCCCCCACCTGTTAATAAAAATCCATCAAATTTTTCTAAAAGAGTTTTTATTTCATTTTTAAAATCAGTATACGGAATAATTAGGGGAATTCCCCCTGCTTCCTGTATTGCTTTTGTATATTTAATATTTAAGTAAAATCTGTTAGATTGAATATCAAAAGAAGGGGTAACACCGATAAAAGGTTTTTTATTCAATTTATATTAAAAAAATCCCCGGGGAATTACCCCGGGGAAATCTTTCCTTAAAAAGGTTCGATTCACTCTTCTATTTCAATCTTTATTTCTTTTGGTTTTACCTTTTCACTCTTTGGTATTTCAATTCTTAAAATCCCATCTTTATAAGAAGCTTTTGCTTTTTCAGGCTGAACTTCTTTGGGAAAAGGTATATATCTCTGGAATTTCCCGTAACTTCTTTCAATTCTATGATAGGTTTTTCCTTTTTCCTCTTTTTCTCTTTTTCTTTCACCAGAAATTGTAATACCATCCTCATCAACTGTAACCTTTATTTCATCTTTTTTCATTCCTGGAAGTTCAGCAGTAACTATAAAGGATTCTTCTGTTTCCTCAAGATCACAAGCAGGAACGAAAGTTTCTGTTTCACCGAAAAGAAAACTTCTCCTGCCAAAGAACGAATCAAATAGTTTGTCAATTTCTTCCCTTAAGGAAGAAATTTCTTTAAAGGGATCCCATTTTATAATTTCCTTCATATTTCCCCCCTTTTATTTACCTCCCTTTGGGAATTGAACCCTTTAAAGAGAGGTATTTTATATATAAAATCTTTTTTAAAATTTTTCAAGCAAGATTTAATATAAGTTTTTTTCCATAAATATCAACTCTATTAATAAAAACATTTACATTGTCACCAATATCAATTATTTTTCTGTTTTTAAGATAGATTCTTTTTTCTTCAATATTAAAAATTGTTTTAAAAGGTAAGGAATCCTTACTTACAAATCCTTCAAAGTAAAATTCAGGAACATATACAAAAAATCCATCACTTTTTATATTTGTTACAAAACCTTCTCCTCTTTCACCTATTCTTTCTTTAAGATGTTCAAGAATTTTCATATCAACAATATCCCATTCAGCTTTTTGTGCTGTTCTTTCTGTTTCTGATGCCTTTTCAGCTATGTCCCTTAATTCATCTTCATCAGGATATTTATTCATTTTGTTTTCCATAACAAAATTTAAAAGGTTATGAACTGTTAAATCTGCTAATCTTCTTATTGGTGAAGTAAAGTGAGTATAAAAGTTTAATTTAAGTCCATAATGACCTTTATTTTCCACAGAATACTTTGCCTGTTTCATTGCTTTAAGGATACTTTTTATAACTATCAATTCTTCCCTTTTACCTTTGACACCCTCAATTATTTCAAATAAATCACGGGAAGTTAATTCATCTTTTAATAGAATTTTTTTAAGTTTTTCTTCTTTTAAAAGTTTTAATAAAATTTTTTTAAGTTCTTCAAGTTTTTTCTTATCTGGTTCTTCATGGATTCTGTAAATAAAAGGTAAATTCTTTTTAGCAAAAAATTTTGCAATCATCCTGTTTGCAAGTATCATACATTCTTCTATAAGGGAATGAGTAAATACTGCTTTTTCAAGTTGAATAAGTTTAACCTTTCCTTCGTCTGTGAAAAGTATTTCTGGTTCAGGTAAATCAAAATCAAGGGAAAACCTTTTCCTTCTTTTTTCCTTTAAAATTTTTGAAATTTCCTCTGCTATTTTTAGAGAATTATAGATTTCTTTTTCCTTAATTTTAATTTTACCATCAATTATATCCTGTGCCTCTTCATAATTAAGTCTCTTATTTGATTTTATAATTGAGTTATAAATTTCAAATTTTTTTACATTACCTCTAAAATCAAGGATAATGTGAACTGTTTTAGCAAGACGGATTTTACTTGGCTGAAGAGAACAGAACTTTTCAGATAATTCTTTTGGTAACATATGGATAACTTTATCTAAAAGATAGTAACTTGTTCCCCTTGTGTAAGCTTCTCTGAAAATTTTTGAATTCAGTGGAACAAAATAGGAAACATCTGCTATATGGACAAATAAATCATATCCATCTTTATTTTTAAAGGCACTTATAGCATCATCAAAATCCTTTGCATTATAAGGGTCAATTGTAAAGGTTACTAAATTCCTTAAATCTTTCCTTCTTTTTTTTTCCTCTTTAATTTTTCTTTTTAAAACCTCTTCATCAAAATATTTTTCCTTATAGTCCTCGGGAAGATTATAAATATATTTTATAAGATTAAAGGGGGTTTCTGGGTCTTCAGGATTACCGAGATTTTTTATACCTTTGGCTTTATTCCCGTTTATAAGTATAAATCCCACTTTATTTCCTGACGGAATTTCTTCTAAACTCTCAAGGGGGTATATTTTCTTTGGAAGAAAATCTTGATCTGGTTCAATGAAATTATCCCTGTATCTTTTCCATAAGGTTCCAGAAAATCTTCTTAAAGATTTTTTTATAATTTCTAAAACTTTTCCTTCAGGTCCTCTTTCTTTAAATTTAGTTATAACTACCTTAACATAATCACCATCTCTTGCACCTTTTAAAAATCTCTTGGGTATAAATATATCCTTTCCCTTATCGACAATTAAAAATCCAAACCCCCCTTGTTTTACCTCTATTTTTCCTTCAATAATTTTATTTTGAGTGAATATTATTTTTTTATTTTCTATAAGTTTGAGAGTGCCTTCTTTTTCTAATTCTTTTAAAATTTCAATTATCTTATTTTTATTTTCTTTTTGTAAGTGCAAAATTTTAATTAATTTTTTTAATTTTACTTCTTTTTTGTTTTTTCTTTGAAGGTAATTTAAAATTTTTTCTTTTAATTTTTCCATTCTTTATTTTATAATTTAATTTATGAAAAAAGCACTCATTTCAGTTTTTGATAAAACAAAAATTGAAATTCTATCAGATTATTTGCTAAAAAAAGATTTTGAAATTTATGCTACCTCAGGAACGAAGGAATATCTTGAAAAAAAGAATATAAAAGTTAAGGGTCTTATCGATCTGGGGATTGAATCAGAGGGTCTGGCTCAGGGAAGAATTAAAACACTTCATCCAACTATTTATGAAAAGATACTCTCAAAGGAAGGAGATGTTTTTGATGTAGTAATAGTTAATCTTTATCCCTTTCATGAAAAAATTAAAGAAGGAAAGGAAGGTGAGGAAATTTATGAGTTTATAGATATAGGTGGAGTTAGTTTAATAAGAGCTGCATGTAAAAATATTATGAGGGTTATACCACTTGTTGATCCCCTTGACTATGAATTTTTTATTGAGTGTTATGAAAAAGGTTTAAAGGAAAAAGAAAGATTTTATTTTGCAGCAAAAGCCTTTGAATATGTTACCTTTTATGATTCTGTAATTTCTCATTTTTTCAGAAAAAAAGCAGGTGGTGAGCCTTTATATTTAACACTAAGTGGTAAAAAAGTTTTTGATTTAAGATATGGGGAAAATCCTCAGCAAAAGGGTTTTGTTTATGGAATTGATTTTATAGAGCCCCTTCAGGGTAAAAAACTTTCTTACAATAACCTTCTTGATATTGAGACTGCTTTTTTATGTGTAAGTGAATTTGATGAACCTACCTGTGTGATTGTAAAACATACTTCTCCCTGTGCTTGTGCCTCAGGTGAAACCCTTGATGAAGCTTTTGAAAGGGCTTATCTTTCTGATCCTGAATCTTCTTTTGGTGGAATTTTAGCTTTTAATAAAAAAATTGATAAGATCACTGCTGAGAGAGTTTTATCACATTTTTTTGAAATTGTAATTGCTCCTTCTTTTGAAGAAGGAGTTTTAGACATGTTTAAAAATAAAAAAAATTTAAGAGTAATAGACTCGAGTAAATTTTTTGTTCCTGAATATGAGTTAAGAACCTGTTTTGATATGATACTTTATCAGGAAAAAATGAAGAAAACTTTACCACCTTCAGAATGGGAGCTTATGACAAAAAGAGAAGCAAAGGAATCAGAACTTGAGGATTTATTTTTTGCTTTAAAAGTTGTAAAATATGTAAAATCTAATGCGGTTTGCATTGTTAAGGCAAAAAGAACACTTGGAATTGGTTCAGGACAACCTTCAAGAATAAGGGCTCTTGAAATTGCCCTTTCAAAAGCGAAAAGCTTCGGACTTACTACTTTCGAAGCAGTTTTAGCCTCTGATGGTTTTTTTCCTTTCCGGGATTCAATTGATAAAGCAAGTGAAGAGGGAATTGTTGCAATAGTTGCTCCTTCAGGCTCAATAAGGGATGAAGAAATCGTAAAGGCTGCAGATGAAAATGACATTTCCCTTTATTTTATAAAAGAAAGGTATTTCAGACATTAATTTAGAAAAAGTAATTTATCCTCCTCTTTATGTAAATACCTATATTGTTTTTGATCAAAAGAAGAATGCAATTATCATTGATCCAGGTGGAAGTTATAAAAATATCAAAGAAATTCTTACAAAAAGGAATTTAAATTTGAAGGCAGTTTTTGTTACCCATTCCCATTTTGACCATGTTCTTGGTATTCCTATGATAGAATGTATTGATTCAATTCCAGTTTATATTCCTGAAAAGGATTTAAATCTTTATAATTCTGCAAGAGATTTTACAAAAAATTTTTTAGGTTTTGACCCTGGAGAGTTTAAAAAACCTGATTTTTTACTCAAGGGTGGTGAGGAAATTAATATAGGAGAAATAAAAATTAAGGTTCATCATGTGCCCGGACACACAATGGGTCATCTTCTTTATGAAATAGATGAAAAGATTTTTTGTGGAGATTTAATTTTCTCAGGAAGTATAGGTAGAACAGATTTTCCTGAAAGCTCATGGAAAGACATGAAAAATTCCCTTTTATATTTAATTAATAACTTCCCTCCAAATTATGAACTTTACCCTGGGCATGGACCTAAAACCGATATTGAGAAAGAAAAACTAGAAAATCCCTTTTTAAAAGAACTTTTTTAAATTTTTTCCATATAACTTTTAGCCATCATAAAAAATTTTTTAGCTCTTTCCTTTATTTTTTCCTTCCCTTTTATATTTTTATCTCTTAAAAGAAAACCTGTTACTTTTCCTCTAACATATGCTCTGTAAGATAAATAAAAATAATAAAGTGGTTTAATTTCTTCAAAGTTCTCACCCGTTTTATTTAACCACCCTTTTATAAAACAATCACCGAGTTTTTCCTTTCCCATTATATCAAGTTCCATTTTTAAAAAAACTGCATCAAGTAAAATATCACCGAATCTAAATCTTTCGTTAAATTCAATACAATCTATTATTCTTATTTTATTTTCAAAAAAAGTGACATGTTCAAGCCTTATATCACCATGACAATCCTTTATTTTACCTTCTCTTACTCTTTTTAACATTAAATCATAATATTTTCTGTAAAATTCTTCTGTTTTATTTTTTAAAAACTCAAAATCTTTTTTCTTTAAAATATCCTCTTCAAAATCTTCTGTTTGAGTAAAATTTTCATCGGTGTTAATCCTGAATACCTCTGGTTTCCCGAATTTACTTATTTTTTCATTTGTTTCTGCTTTTAAATGAAATTCTCCGAGAAATTCTCCTACTTTATATAAATCCTCTTCTTTTGCTAAATTTTTTTCTATAATATATGATAAAAGTGTATCTTCAGGGATCCTTTTCATTCTTACAAGATATTCAACTGGTTTTCCTTTATTGAAAAATAATTTGCCCATTTCCTCACCTATAAAAATAACTCCCTCATAGATACCTTCAGCCATTCTTCTATTCAGTTCTACTTCCCTTTCACAAAAATATTTTCTTTTTTCAAGACTTGTGTAATCAAGAAAGCCAAAATTAACTGGTTTTTTTAACTTATAGGCATATTTATCAGATAAAAAAACAATTGATATATGAGTTTCAATTCTCTCTATTTTTTCAGGTTTTTCCTCATAATTTAATGGATTGAGAAGAAATTCAATTATTCTTTCCATTTTCAAGATCTGGATAAAAAGCCCAGGATTCCATCATTTTTAAATATTTCAATTTCCATTTTCTTGGCTCATGAACACCAATATCAATAAAAATTGTATTTCCATCTTTTTCAAATACAAGGGATTCAAATCCTCCACCAACTTTTAGATTAAGATTTCCCCATGCACCGTATAAATATATTGCCCTTTTACCATTTATATTTTTATACTTATAATTAACAAATTTTCTTATGACACTATCACCAGCATAAACGTCTTTAGCAAAACTATCCCTTAATCTCATAATCCTTTCAGGTAAAAGATTTATTTTTTTATTTATTTTCCAGAACAAAATAAATCTATCAGGATAATGGGCATTTATAATTATGAAATTTTCTCCTTCCTTAAATATGTTGAAACCAACTGGAACTTCTATTTTAATTCCTGTTTTTTCAAAAATTTTTTCAGAAAGGTCTTTTCTTTTGCCAGGAAAATAAGAGAGTTCTCTTAAGTTTTTTAACATTTTGTTATAAAATATATTGAAAATTGTGTCCCTTTTTTCTGATATAATTTTCAAAATTTCCTCTTCTTTCTGTCCATATATACCCAATGCCGATGAACCGTTCAAAAAAGGGTTTTCCTTTATATAAATTCCACTTCTTTTAACTTCACCGAATATGCTTTTAAATAAATCAAAATTTTTTGAGTTTGGGGTAGAGATTATGATGTAATAGCGATAAAGAAATCTTTCCTCCTTTTCAAGAGAATCAATATCTAAGATCTCTATTATTTTTTCCTCTCTTGGAGTAAATTGTATAATTTCAAGGTTTTTTTTTAAAAATTTTTTAGCATTTTTTAAAGAACCTGCCGACAAAACAAGATTATTAAATTCACCTTTGAAAATTATAAAATTATCTGTACAGGATATTAATAAAATTAAAAATATAAATTTTTTCAATATATTTCTTCTTTTATTTCTTCCTGAGATGAACCCCTTGGAATAACTATTTCTTCTATTTCATTTAAATTGTAATATTCATCAGAAACTCTTATAAGTTCAAGGGAAGTTGCACCTTTCATTGGTCCTATAGTTATAACCCTGCAACCTTTTCTATTTAGTTCTTCAATAAGTGGAACAAAATCTCCATCACCTGTAACAAGGATAATTTGTTCTAAATAATCAGAGGCTTTAACAATTTCAAGACATATTTCAAGGTCCATGTTTGCTTTTAAAGAGCCGTCAGGTAAATGTTTTATCTGTTTTGTCACAACTCTATAACCCATTAAGGAGAGTGCATCTATCAATCTCTTTCTGTGCTGGTCCTCTGGATTATAGGGGACAAAACAGACTGCTTTGAAGGGCTCACCGTATTTATTTTTTATGAATTCAAGGAATTTATCATATCTTACGCTCTGATTAAATTTTTCAAAGGTTGCCTGTAAATTTTGAACATCTATATAAATTCCATATTTTTTATTCATATTTTTTCTCCTTGTTTTTTAAATTATTTTTTGCTTTTTCCCATAATTCATCCATTTCCTTTATACTCAAATTATAAAAGTTTTTTCCCTCTTTTTCAGAAATTGAAAGCATTTCATTAAATCTTTTTATAAACTTTTCGTTTACCTTTGAAAGTGCTATCTCTGCTGAGATTCCAAGGTGTCTTCCTATATTTGTTAATACAAAAAGTATATCCCCCAGTTCTTCTTCTATCTCTTCCTTACTTTTTTCTTTTATGGCATTTCTTAATTCTTCAATTTCTTCTTTTAATTTACTAAAAACTTCATCAGCATTATTCCAATCAAATCCTATTCTCCCTGCTCTTTTTGATAATTTTTCTGCCATTAAGAGTGCTGGGAAAACTTTATCCTCCATATCAAGACCTTTTTTATTCTTCTCAATTTCCCATCTCTTTAAAAATTCCTTTTCTGAAAGATTCTCTTCTCCAAAAACATGAGGGTGTTTTTCAATCATTTTTTTTACAACATTGAGTATAATATTTTCCTTTTTCTCTATGTTTTCCCTTTCAATGGCGTCAAGCATCATGAAAACTGTTAAAACAAGGTCCCCCATTTCCTCCTTTATTTTTTCCCTATCATTGAAATTTATTGCACTTATCACCTCATAACACTCTTCAAGAAGTTCCCTTTTATAAGTAGATAAATTCTGTTTCTTATCCCAGGGACAGTTTTCCCTTAAAATCTTTACAAGTGTTAAGAGTTTTTTTAAAGGTTCTTTTTCTTTTTCAATTAATTCTTTTAAATCCTTCATTATTCACCCACTGCAATTTTTGCTTTGATTTTTTTATTTTCTTCCCCCCTTTTACCCTTTAATAGTAAAAAATATATTCCCTTTGATACCTTATTTCCATAAAAATCTCTCAAATTCCATGTAACTTTATGTTTTCCCTTTAGATTAAGAGGTCTTCCCTCATCATCGGTTATAAATTCCTTTATAAGTCTTCCTGAAACTGTATAAATTTTTATTTCCATTTCTTCTGCTTCCTTTGTTAATTCATAAAATATAATTGTTTTTCCTTCTTTTGCCGGGTTTGGATAGTTCCCGTAATATAATATATCAAAAGGCACAAAAACTTCAACCAAAAAGTCATTTTCACTTTTATTTCCCATTGCATCAAAAGCTAAAAGTTTTAACGGGTATATACCTTCTTTAAATGGACCTTCTTTTAAATTTATTATAACTCCCTTTTCCTTTCTTATCATTGAGTTTTCATAATTGATTTTTGAATTATTAAATATTATTTCTGGTTTTTTAAAGATAAGGTCTATTCCTGAAGTGTCTCTTAAAAGAATTTTTAAATCAAGATTTTTTGATATTCTGAATTTTTCTTCCTCTATTTTTCTGTTTTTATAATAAACTTCAATTAAAGGACCTTTATTATCATAAGTATTAAAAAGGGCAATTTCACCTTTTTGAGTTAAATAGAACTCAATTTTATTATTTAAACTGTCATAATAATAATCAATTTTGTGCCATAAGGAGTCCTTATCTATTTTTATTATAACATCCTTTTTTTCATTAATATTTTCAAAAATAAATTTACCAATTGTATCCTTTTTGTTATTCTCTTTTATTCCTATAATTTTTATTGTAGAGTCTTCTATTGAAGTATTTTTTAACTTTTTTAACTCATATACTGACAAATTATTTGATGGATAAAATTCCATATTGAATTTTAAATTTTTAAAATTTATTTTACCTTTAAAACCTGATGTATCCACATATATGTAAGGATTCCTTATTATACCCGAATCTGAATTATTGAATTCACTTATTTCTTTTACACTATTTTTATAATCAAGAATTATTTTATAGCTGTAATAGGTGGTGCAGGGAAGAGGAATTTTTAGAATTTGTGTTTCATGTGATTTAAAGGTATTTATAAAAACAGAGTCTTTTTTAAAAAATCTTCCTGTTTTTATTAGATAAAAAATGTAAAAATTATTTGCATCCCTTCCACCTGAATTTGTAAAGGGAAAATTTATTTCAGGAAATTTTGTAGAAGGTGTTATATTTATTAAGTTCTTTTTTAAAACAAGGTCAGCTAAAGTTTTATTTTTTAAATAGAGAGTATCGGAAAAGTGGCTATTAAAGAAGGTGTCAGTTGCAATAAATGCATAGTGGAAATATTTTCTACTAAAAGGCGGAAGAGTTATATTTGTTTTGAAAGTATTTCTACTTATTCTTGACATTGTAACTCTGATTAAATTTTGTGGATTTAAGGTATCATTCATAGAATACCATAATTCACAGGATTTAAGAGGATAAGAAGCACTTAAGTTTGCATAGACTCTAAAGGTATCTTCTGAGTAAATGTCAGGTTTAAAATATATTGAATCAACATTTAATATTTTTACACTGAAGTTTCCCTTTGAAATTATTTCTTTAAAGGGGTTTAAACCAAAGGCATAAAGGTTTATTTCTGCTTTCGCCCTTGTAATTGTTTGAGGAATTTGAAATTTAATTTTTATCTCCCCATTATCAAAGGCTTTTGTATATAATTCTCTTAAAATTATATCATCCTTTAAATTTTTATAGATTACTTCCCAAGCTGAACTTCCTGAAACAATTTGTGGATTTTGAACATAAATAAGAGCGCTGTCTGAAGGATTATAGTAATTCTTATCGGATTTAACATTTACTTCTTCTAATTCAGGTAAATCTAACAGCGGGTCTCCGAGTAAATTTGATGTTTTTAAAGTTGTTTCAACAAATTTATCAAGAATTGAGAATCTTGACAGTAAATACATTCTTGAGTAAAGAACAAGGTCCCCGATTTTATTTATTGAATTTCTTAAATAACCTATAAAAATTGATTTTGTATAATCAGAACTTATATCAAAGTTTAAATTTCCTGGTTCTTTTCCACTTCCCGATAAGGAGATTGATGCAATAGCTCCTCTTTCAGGTAAAAGGAGAATTTCTTCACCAAAGGCTCTTGCATCTATCATGCCAAATTCTCCAGTCCAGCATGAAAGTGCTGTAAAGAAATAACATTTTTTATAATTAGTAGTTTCCCAGAGGTCTTCCTGTCTGAATGCACCTTTTACCCATAAAGTGTGTATTCCTCCATGCCCTATAAAATTAAAAATTGATGCTCCATCTGAAAGGTAATTAATTAAATTCTCAGGTGTTTCATTTTCATCAGGTTCAACATAAGTCATTCCTTTTTTCATTAAGGATTTTAGAAAGTTATTTATCTGTGTGTATATATCACTACCCTGTCCTGTTTTTTTCTCTGTTGCTAAAATAAAATGTCTTCTCCACATTCCTGGATTTTTTTTTGAGTATTCTTTTATTTTTCTTAACATAATTTTCATTTCAATTTTATTTTGAACTGGAATTCTTGAAACAACTATATCAGGAAATGGGTCATCACCTATTATGTTTGAATAGTAAAAATCAGAGGAGAAAAATCCTGTAAATATAGCATTAGATTGGAATTGATAAAAAGTTGATGGAAACAAAAAGGTTGGAACTTTATCTTTCATTATACCCTTTAAAATATCTCTTGGGTCTTTACTTGCGTCTCCTATGATTATTAAATAATTAAATTTTGGCTCTTTTGTTATATAAAAGTATTTAAGGAATTTTCTTATTGCAAAGGGACTTTTTATCCCATAGTTAAATTGAACATAAATATCTTTAACTGAAAAGGCTTTTATATTATAGTTACCACCACTGGGTGATGAATGAAATAAGACTAATGAGTCAGCAAACTCTTTAAATTCAGGATGATATAAAATTATTGCATTGGCACCACTTACCTTTCTAACATCTTTTTCTATTCTGTATAAAATAATAGAATCAGGTGATAAAGTTTTATCTGTTACAAAAAATAAAGAGGGTAAATTTTCATTTATTTTTGCCTTTAACCCATAATAGGTTTTACCATTTTCAATATAACTTATGATTTCAAAATTTTTGTAATTTTTTTTGTTTATATTTATAAAGAATAAAGGTTTATTTTTGAAACCTTTTATAACAATGTTTTTATTTATATTTTTTAATTCAAATTTTAAGTTATCTAATTTATTTGAATTAAGCAAAAATTCTCCCTCAATTTCTATATAATTCAAATAGTTTGGTATATCTGATTTTTCCCGTATAAAGAATAAAGAATCAGAATTTAAAATAAATCCTTTTATTTCTACTTCAATAGTATATGGACTTCTTGAGTTATAAATAAAACTATCAATGAAGTAATTTCCGATTTTTAAGTAAATTTTATGTATCCAGTCAGAACTTTGAGTTTCTTCTGAATCAAAATTAAGTTTTAATTTATAAATATTAGAATCAATTGCTAAAGGAATCTTTATTTTTAGAGTTTCTTCTTTTAATTTTGTTAAATATCTAAAAAACCATATATCCTCTGTATCTGAATGAGCAGGGTCAAGATCAGGAAAATATCTTTCCTCTTCAAAATGAAATTTGAAAATTCCACTATTTATATATGAAGTATCATTATCTGGTTTTGCATCTTCTTCTGGTATTTCCACTTTCGGATTTCTGTTAAAGAAAAGAATATAGGTATTTTCAAAGGAATAAAGGTCATAAAAGGAGTTTATACTTTGCAATCTTTTTGCATAAAAAATTATTTCATCAAAAGGATCAAATTTACCATCATTTAAACCTTTTGTTATAATAGGTAATTTTCCCTCTTTTCCTAAAATTGTTATGTAATCTGGATTAACTGTATCAAGATTTATTCCTTTTGAAGATAACATATACCCCTTTATTGAGTAAAGTCCTTCCTCTTTTGTATAAATTAAAACTAAATTTTTAGGTAAATTTAAGGGTGTGTCAGTTTCTAAAAAATTTGTCAGATTTACATTTTTAGCCTCTTCAATATATGAAGGATTTAAGGCTAATTTTTTTAAAATATTTCCATAGAAATCAAGATTCTTTGAGATAGTAAAATTTTTTTCAAAATTAAAATTAGATTCTCCAATTGCTATTTTATAAGGTCCAAAGTATCCTTCTCTATATATTTTAATTTTATCCCTTATGTTATCATTGATAAGAAAAATTCCTGTTTTTAAGAAAATTATTAAAACAAGATACATTTAAACTTTTCTCCTTTTTTATTTTTTAAAAAATAAATTCCATCTTTAAATTTTCCTTTAATTTTTCTTCCTGAAATATTATAGATTTCTATTTCTTTTTTATCAGTGGGTAATGAAAAAGTTAGAAATTTCCTTTTATCTCTTTTAATGGTATAAGCAAAGGTCTTCTTTTTAAAATATATATGACTCAAGCCATAGGGAAGTGTTCCTGTATATTTACTTCTATCGCTTTGAAAAAAAACAAAAAATTCACCTTCTGAGGTTATAAGGGGTATCGGGATTTCATTTTTTCCAAGAGAAGTGACAAATAAATTTTTTTCTATTAAAGGATTTTTGTATTTTATAAGATAAATATCACTATTTATGTTATTTCCCTTTTCATAAAAAATAAAAAGGGTATCAAAAAAGAAAATTGATGATGGGTTTTTAAGGTAAAAACCTTCTCCTTTATCTAAAAATAAATTATTTTTTGTATTGAAACTGTAATCTGTTATTTTTAAAAAAAGTGAATCATTCCTTATGTAAGTTATATATAATTCAATACCGGTAAAATTCACAGAATAGTTATATCCTCTTGCAATTTCAAAGGGTCCCTGAAAAATGTTATTTTTAAATTTCCTTGCTAAAATTTTTTTTGATATTGCTTCATAGTAAAATATCACCTTATCATTATTCTTTAAAGTTATTATAAGGGGATTTTCTGCTAACTCATTTTCATTGGTTATTTTCTTATTTATCCAGTTACCAAAATTATCTCTCTCTGCTAAATAAATGCTTTCTTCCCACTCTTTTATTTTCCAGTATACAACATAGATTCTATTATCAAGGTCACAGGTGGCACTGGGAAAAAGATCAAAGGAATTTGTATCCCTGGATATATTTTCAATACCAGGGAAATATATATAAGGGGGTAAAGAGTAAGAATAAAATATATCAGTTTGCCACCAGAAGGGGTATCCTCCTAAATTTCTTTCTGAATTCCAGAAAATATGTAGTTTGAAATTGTAAGAAGAATCTATAACAAGAACAGGGGAACCATCGTAAGGTGGTCTTGTTGAAGGAGGGTCTTCAAAAATTTTGATTGGTGTATCTATGAAAGTTGTAGTTGGTGTTCTTAAAATATAATAAATATCAGAGTTTAGGTAATGGGGATAACCTGTAAAAACTAAAAAGGCATAACCATTTTTTTCAGCAGCACTAAAATTTTTATTATCAGTTAAAAAATAATGTCCACTTACATACTTTGAATATAAAAGGGAATCTGAGGAAAAGTTTAAAAATAAAAATAAAAATAAAAATAAAATCATTTTTTTATAGAAAGGTTTATTACTTCTATGAGACCAAGTTCATGAATTCTCAAGGAATAGTATATTTCAAAATTTTTAAAGACAAGACCGGCTCCGAATCTTGGTTCTCTATCATAACCTGCAAGTATTGAGAAAATATCCTTAATTTTTATTTCCATTCCTGATGAATAAAGAAGTTCTATATCATATCCAATCTTACCTGATAATGCGAGACTTATAAATTTTAAATTTTTTTTAAAGGTTAAGAAAGTTAAGATTTTAATATTTTCTTTATCTTCACTTCCTCTGTTCCATAAAATTTTAGTTCCAAAGGGGTCAAGTAAAGAAATCCCAAGATAAGTGTTTATTCCTTTTAATTTAAAATCTTTTTTAAAGCCAAGGTCAAAACCTATTCCCTTTCCTTTTAAATCCTTAAATCTTTTATTAATAATTTTAAACTGGAAAGCAAGATTTAAATTTTTAAACTTAAAAGGAATTAAAAAGGCTTCTTCAATACTTGAAAATTCACCTGTTTTTAATTTAGGGATAGTATCATTTTCTTCTAAGAAAGGGTATTCTGGGATTTCATCAATCTGGGTTCTTATCCATAAAAAACCTGTTTTAATATTTTTAAAGGGAAGAGAAAATCCAAAAAGATAGTAATTTGCTAAAAGTGCAAAGTTTTGGGTTCCAAAATTTAAGCTTATAAAATCGGGTATTAAGGAGGGATTTAAGGGTGTTAAGTTAATATTATTTTCTGAGATATTAGAAAAACCAAGTGATACTCCTTTTGCATCGGGTAATTCCTTTAGAAATTCAAGAGCATAGTAGGTAAAAATTATTATTAAAATCATAAGAGTTATATATTATAATAAAAAAATGGAAAAAAAACACTATATATTGATAACACCTGAATATCCACCTTTTAGAGGAGGTATTTCAAGATGTCTTTCTTCAATATATGGGACATTTCCTTCAGACTCACTTACTGTAATTGCCCCCTATTTTAAAGGTTCAGAAGTATTTGATTTTAATCAAAATTATAAAATTAAAAGGTTGAATAAATTTTTTTATTTTTTGCCAAAAAAATTAAGGCTTTTTTTATTTATTTTTTCTTTAACCTTTTCTCTTTTTTTAGAAGTTTTAAAAAATAAAGAGAAAAAAATAGTTATACATTCAGGGCATGTTTTAAGTGGTATTTCTGCATTTATTTTAAAAAAAATTTTAAAAGTTCCATACATACAATGGACACATGCAATTGAAGTTATGGATAAAAGAAGATTCTGGTTAATAAAGAATATTTTGAATTTTGCAAATTATGTTATAACAATAAGCAAATTTTCAGAAGATTATTTAAAGAGATTTGTTTCTGAAGAAAAGATAAAAAAAATTAGGCATCCATTACCAGAAATTAAGTATCCCTCAAGAGAAATGGTTGAAAAAGTTTCAAGGGAAGTTAGCGGGAAAAAGGTTATTTTAACTGTTGCAAGATTAGAAAAGTTTAACAGGTATAAGGGAGTTGATTTAACAATAAGAAGTTTTAAAAAAGTCAAGGAAGAAATTCCAGAATCGGTTTATATAGTAATCGGTGGTGGGGGTTTAAAAAGTTATTATGAAGAGATGGCTAAATCTTTAGGATTGGGAGAAAGTGTTATTTTTAAAGGAGAAATTTCTGATGATGAGCTTTATGCATGGTATTCAATATGTGATTTATTTGTAATGCCTTCAAGGGTTGAGAAAAATTATAAGGGTATTTTGGGTGAGGGTTTTGGACTTGTTTTCTTGGAGGCTTCTTTTTTTGGTAAACCTGTTATAGGAGGGGAGGGTGGATGTAAGGATGCAATAATTAATGGAGTTACAGGTTTTTTAGTTAACCCGAGAGATGAAGATGAGCTTAAAGAGAAAATTATCTATTTACTCAGAAATCCTTCTATTGCAAAGAAGATGGGAGAAGAGGGAAAAAGATGGGCAGAGAGTGTAAAGAGAGAAGAGCTCGGTTTATATTTAAGAGAACTTCTCTAAATTATTTTAAAATTTTATATTCTGTTCCCTTTTTTGTATCTAAAAGTTCTATTCCAAAATTTTTTAATTTTTCCCTTATTTTATCACTTAAATGAAAAATTTTTTCTTCTCTAAGCAATTGTCTTATTTCAATTATTGTTGAAAGAAGGTTATTTAAAAGGGAAGAATTAATTTTTTCCTCATCCAGTTTAAAACCTAAAATTTTAAGTATAAAAATCATTAAATTTTTTACTTCGAAAAATTCTTCTTTACCCTCCTCATAGAGTTTATTAGCTAAATTTTTTAACTCATGTAAAATTGCAAAAACTTTAGGGGTATTTAAATCCTCTTCAAGTGCTGATTCAAATTTTTTTAAATATTCCCTAATTGGAGGTGAAAAGCCCTCTAATTCTTTATTTTCCCCTTTAAAAATAACATCTTTTATTTTATCCCATGACTTTTTTGCTTCTTCAAGAGAATTTTCATCATATTCAAGTGGTGATCTATAGTGGGCTTTTAATAAAAAGTATCTCAAAACATCAGGGTGATATCTTTTGAGAGCATCAATTGCTCTGAAAAAAAGTCCAGTTGATTTACTCATTTTTTCACCTTTCATTCTCAGTAATCCTGTGTGAAACCAGTATCTTGCAAATTCTTTACCGGTTGCTCCTTTACTCTGAGCAATTTCATTTTCATGATGTGGAAATATTAAATCTTCGCCTCCTCCATGGATATCAATTGTTTCACCAAGGTGTTTCATACTCATTGCAGAACACTCTATATGCCATCCGGGTCTACCTTCTCCAAAGGGTGAATAAAAGAAGGGCTCATTTTCTTTTCTCTTTTTCCATAAAGAAAAATCAAGGGGGTCCTTCTTTGTTGGGTCCGGTTCAACCCTTGCTCCTTTTTCAAGTTCCTCTAAGGGTTTACCCGACAATTTTCCATATTCATCAAATTCTGAAACATCATACCATATATTTCCCTCAGATTCATAAGCAAGCTTCTTATTCAGTAATTTTTTTATAATTTCGGAAATTTCAGTTATATGTTGAGTTGCTCTTGGGTAAATATCAGCTTTTCTTAAATTAATCTTTTCACTAACTTCAAAAAATTCCCTTTCATATCTTTCTGCTATTTCCCTAAAATCTTTTCCCTCTTTAATTGCCTTCTGAATAATCTTATCATCAATATCAGTAATATTTAAAACAAATTTAATTTTATAACCTTTGTATTCTAAGAACCTTACAAGAATATCAGCACATAGAAATGCTCTTAAATGGCCAAGGTGTGGTGAATCCTGGACAGTCATTCCACAGAAATAAAATTTGACCTTTCCCTCCTCCAAGGGAATAAAATTTTCAATTTTTTTACTTATAGTATTGAAAATTTTCATTGTTCTTATTATAATATAAAAATTTATTAAGGGTTCAATCCCCAAAAAAAAACTTTTAAGCTATGAATTTAATTATTTTTTTAGCTTTCAGTGCAGTAAGGGTAAATTTAAATTTTACGAAAGAGCATATTATCTGGAAATGGGATCTGCGAAATTTTTCAAATGTAAAAATAAATTCTTTCTATCCTCTTACTTACATAGGACCTGAGGGTGGAACAATTTTATACCCTATAACTTCTGAAGTTAATTTAAAAAAGGTGGTTTTGCCTTCTTTTTTAGAGTTTCATAAATGTGAGGATGTTTTTGCTGGTGATACTTTTGAGATTGCTATACCGTATTCAGGATTCAATTTTAGGCTCGGTAAAAGTGGAGTAATGATTTCATCTAACACATTTCTTCTTTTGAGGGATTCCTTATCCTTTTACTTTACTGATGATAATTTTGCCACGTTAAATATAGTGAGTTTAAATTCAAAAATTGGGGCTTTGGATGCGCTTGGTTCAACAATTTACATTATTTCCGGTGATTCTCTTTTAAGGTCAGATAATGGTGGTTATACTTTTAATTTTATTAGCGATCTTGAAAATTATTTGAATTCTGGTAATTATAACTATGTTATTGATGTTTTCCCCTTTAACCAACAGGTAATTGCAATTGCAGCTTATGGTCAAGCGAATAAATTTTTAATTTCAACTGATGGTGGAAACAATTTTTCTGTTTACAATTTACCCTTTTCTGGAGATATTTATTCCTTGAGATTTTCTCCTCAGAATCAAAATGTTATATTTTTAGATCCTGCATCAGGCGGTGTTCTATACACTACAGATGCTGGTGTTACCTGGAATAATGTAAATTTAATTCCAAATTTTCCTCTTTATCCTGGTTTTATCATAGATATTTTACCTTTAAATTCAGATACCTTTTTAATATCTTCTGTAATTGATAGAGGTATTTTTAAAGCTTATAGAACATTTGGTAATAATTTTTCTTATTCCTATCTTGATACCACTTTAGTTCCCTTTTTCTTTGAACCCACCTATAGAAATTCAAAATTGAATGACACTTTTTATATAGGTTCAAATGACGGGGTTTATTACACTGTTAACAGGGGAAATACATGGACAAGGTATAAGAATCGTTTAAAGGCAGTTTTACTTTGGGGACCAGGACAGGTTACATCAAAGAAAGATACAACTTTTTTAATAACAGATGGAGGAATTGTTTACAGAAGCTTTGACCTTATAAATAGTAGTTTTTCTGAGCTTTCTTTTAAGGGTAATTTAATTTTCTTTGGTAACAATCTTGTTGAAAACTTTTATTTTTCTTCAAAAAGCCTTTATCTTCTAACATCTAAATTCAGAATATTTGCTTCTCCTTTCCAGAGAGTTTTGTTTTTCTCTAATAATACAGGTGAGAATTTTACCTTAAAAAATTCTGATGGTTCTCTTGTAAGTTATTACGATATATTACCTGGTTCAAATACAAATACTCTTTATCTATGGAATGATTCAACTCTCATAAAATCATCAGATGGTGGGATTACTTTTGACACAATTTATTCTGGTCTCATAAGTAGTGTAGCTGGTGAAGGTGATACAATTTTTGTTTTGAAAAACAGTGACACTCTATATGCAAGTTTTGATGGATTAAATTTTTCAGCTTTAACATATTTACCTGATGCAGGTGAGTTATACTATGTAAAAGGTTCTCCCTTTGTATTTTATTCTAATACCTTTAAAAACTATCTTATGTCTTATGATTTAAATAACTCAATAATAGATACGGCTATTAAAAGACCGAATAACTCATCAATTCTTATTCATTCTTCACTATCCTATGATGGATACATTTATTCTCTTTTCCTTAACAATCAAACTGGAGAAAAAAATATTTATTACAGAAAAATTCCAGATGGAAATATAAATTCGGTTCCTATTAATCTTGAAAATCCTGTTGGTATCTTTGCTCTTGAAGGTGGTTATGTTCTTATATATGAAATGGGAAGGGGACTTTATATTATAGGTGTAACTTCTGTAGCTGAAAGAAATAGGGAGGATGTAAAATTGTTATACATAACTACACTTGTAAGGAATAATCTTGAAATAAAAGGATTTAGAGGTTCTATAAATTATGGAATTTACGATATCACTGGAAAGAGATTACTTTCTGGAAATATTTCTTCTACAGAAAGGGTTTTGAATTTGAATAATTTTAAGTCAGGAACTTATTATATAAAATTAAACAATAAAATTTACAAGTTTATAAAATTTTAGGCCCCGTAGCTCAGGTGGTTAGAGCGTACGCCTGATAAGCGTAAGGTCGGTGGTTCAAGTCCACCCGGGGCCATAATAAATTTTTTTAAGGTTCAAATCCTTAAGAGTGTAATTAATAAAAAAAATTAAAAGGAGGTAATATATGAGGAAAATATTAGGAACTCTTGCACTCCTCTTGGGAGTGCTTTCTGCTACAGAGACAAGAGTAACTACATTTGGAGGAGTGGCTGATTTCTTAAAGGACGATGCTCTTGCTCTTAAATATCCTTCTCAGATTCTTTCATTTCCTGGTTATCTTGTTCTTGAGGCTTACGATGAAGCTACTCTTACTTCAGGTAATGCCTATTTAAAAGGTTATTTTGGTCTTGGAGAAAACCATTCAAAGGGTGTGTTTGGAGTTTATTTAAATATTCCAGTATATACATATCCTTACAGAACTATAAAAGGTTTTATGCTCTCTTATGGAAAATATTTAGGTGAAAAGCTTGGTTTGGGACTCAATTTTGGATTTGGAAATTACAGTAGAACCTATGAAGATACAACAGGTGCTGGTTTTAAAAATAAGGAAAGCGCAAACATAATTTCCTTAAATCCAGGCATTACCTTTTATCTCTCCGAAACCGACTTTATTGATGCAGCTTTTAAATTTAACATTCACTCCTTTGATGTAAAGAGCGCCACACCTCGTGATACAACAAAAGCAAAAGGAACTTCTGATATTTCTTTTGATGCAAGATATATGAGGTCCCTTTCAGAATACACATCATTTGTAGTTGGTTTTCACTTTTTAAGTTCTGATAATTCAATAGAGGAAAGAGCCGGAGGACAGACTGTTGAATATACTGATAAATTTTCAAGCTTTGGACTCAATATTGGAATTAATACCCAGCCAATAGATGTCTTAAACTTTATTTTAGGATTCCAGATTGTAAATACTTCTAATGATTATGGTGATGCTGGTAAACAGGGAAGATTTTCTTTTGGAGCAGTTACAGGACTTGAAGCAGACCTTGGAAAATACTTCCTCTTGAGACTTGCAGCAAGAAAAGATCTCTGGGGAAGTTATACTGATGATTACTTCTCTTCTCCTACTGGAAAGTTAAGTGTTACATCACAGGATTTACTTCCACTTGCCCTTGGTTTTGCTTATAAGAGGGGTAATTTAAGAGTAGATGCTCAGGCTTCCCCTGATATTTTCTATAATGGTCCCTATTTCATTACAGGAAGACTGAGTAATTTCTTTACCTCAATAAGTATTCTTTATTCCTTTTCAAGTTACTGAGAAAGAAAGTAAATTTGTGGGGGAGGGGGATTATAAAAATTTCCTCTTCCCCCTTTTATTTTAATTAAATTTAATAAATGGGAATAAAAAACGATAAGTGGATTAAGAAAATGGCTTTTGAGGCAAGGATGATAGAGCCTTTTTCTGAAACTCTTGTTACAAAAAATGTAATTTCATACGGAACATCTTCTTATGGATACGATATAAGAATTGCTGATGAATTTAAAATTTTTACAAATGTTTTTTCAACAGTTGTAGATCCCAAGAATTTTGATCCAAAGTCCTTTGTAGAATTTAAAGGTAATGAGTGTATAATTCCGCCTAATTCCTTTGCCCTTGGAAGAAGTGTTGAATATTTCAGGATCCCGAGAAATGTGCTGGGTATATGTCTTGGTAAATCAACTTATGCCCGATGTGGAATTGTTATAAATATAACTCCCCTTGAGCCAGAATGGGAAGGATTTATTACAATTGAAATTTCAAATACAACTCCTCTTCCTGCGAAGATATATGCAAATGAGGGAATAGCACAGGTTATTTTTATAGAAGGTGATGAGATATGTGAGATTTCCTATAAGGATAGAAAGGGAAAGTATCAGGCTCAAAAGGGTATAGTTCTTCCGAAAATTTGATTAAATTATTTTTACTTTTTGCTATTATCTTAGAGAAAGAAAAAGAAAAAATTGAGGAATATTTGAATTATCTATGGAAAGAGGATTATTTAAGTGCAATTGAACTTGAAAAGGGGTATTTCAATAAATATAAAGATCATCCGATTTTATATTCTTTAAAAACAATCAGGTATTTTGAATATTTTTTGGATTTTTATGAGCCAGACTCTGAAGAAAAATTTTTTAAGAGTATAGAAAAGGGACTTTCACTCTGTGATAAATATAAGGGAAAAGATAAGGATATTGTTTTCTTGGAGGGTGTTTTTTTAGCATTTTCTGCTATGTTTGAGGGTTTAAGGGAAAATTATTTACAGGCACTTACAAAGGGATTTAAGGCATATAACATTATAAAAAAATTTAAAAATTATCCTGATTCTTATTTGGCTCTTGGAATTTATGATTATGGGGCAAGCATTCTTCAGAAGTATGTTGGTAAAACTTTTATTAAAGGTGATAGAAGACAAAAGGGTGTTGAGGAGGTAAAAGTGAGTATTTTAAGAGGGGTTTTTATGAAAGCAAATTCCTATGATGCGCTTATAGAAATTTTTTTAAGGGAGAAGATGAGGGATAGTGCTTTTAAATGGGCTGAGAAATTCTATCAGGAATTTGGAGAATCAAGGAGAACCTTATTTACCCTTGGAAGTGCTTATAGAAGAAGTGGTTATTTTGAGAAAGCAGAGAAAATTTATTTGAAACTTCTTCCTATGGTAGAAAATCAAAATTCAAATTACAATAAAGGAATTGTCCGTTTATATTTATCTGAATGTTATTATGTTCTGAACAAAAACAAAGAGGAAGCAAAAAAATTAATAAATGAGGCTGAGATTTATTTAGAAAAAAGCAGATGGTATAGAAAGGAAAAAGTTCTTGAATATTTAAAAAAATTAAAAAGACAAAAATTTTTTAATTAATTGATTTTTTTAATTTTTCAATATTATATTATTAGGTTCAAATCCATTAAAAGAAGGATGGGTAAAATGTCTAAAATAATCAAACTAATCACAATATGTGTAATAAGTATTCCCCTATTTGCACAGGGGAGAATATCAGGGTATATGTTTGGCGATTACTATTTCGTGGCTTTACATCATGATAGCACACTGAAAAACCTCAATGGTTTCTGGTTCAGGAGGATCTATTTTACCTATGATTATGATATTTCAGAAAGTTTTTCCACAAGACTCAGACTCGAGTTTAATAGTCCGGGAGATTTTAAAACCAGTGGCTTACTTACTCCTTATGTTAAGGATGCTTATTTGAAATGGAAATTACCAATATTTGATTTGATTTTTGGTATTTCAGCAACCCCCACATGGGAAGTAATTGAGGAACATTTTGGTTATCGCTCTATTGAAAAAACACCTCTTGATCTGCAAAAAATGGGTTCCGCAAGGGATTTTGGCTTTGCCTTAAAAGGAGGATTGGGTGAATCTAAAAAAATCAAATATCACTTTATGTTTGGAAATGGTGAGGGTGTAAAATCTGAGGTAAATAAACAGAAAGCTTTTTATTTCTCACTCGGTTTTTATCCGGGAGATTTCGTAATAGAATTTTATGGAGACTACTTTGATGCAGAAGGTCATAGACAGGTTTATACATATCAGGGTTTTATTGGATTTAAGAAGGAAAAAATGAGAATGGGTGCTCAATTTGCCACTCAAAGTAGACTTCAGGATCCTGATACATCAATTAATTACAGCATAGGTTCTTTTTATTTTATCTTTAATACTACTGAGAAAACATCCCTAATTTTCAGATTTGACAAAATGTTTGAAAAAAATCTTGACGGAAACAAAATATCTTATACCCCCTTCTCTTCACTTGCTCCCTCAAATCTTATTATCGCGGGTTTTGATTTAAAACCTTATAAGGATGTTCATTTTATGCCAAACATTAAGTATGTATTTTATGATGAAGAAAAGGGAATAAAACCAGATCCTGATTTATATCTGAATTTGACATTTTTCTATAAATTTTAAATAAAAAGAGGGGGGTTCTTTATGGCTATAACAAGAAGAGAGTTTCTTAAAAAAACATTTTCCTTTACAACAATTGCTCTCCTTTCTGATTTATTTTTTGATTTTAAAAATTTAACTGCCGAGGAAAATAAGTCTATAGTAAATTTCTCACCTGATGAAGATGTAATGATCCCTTCAACAGATACGATGTGTGTTAATTTCTGTGGAATAAGGGTAAGAAGGGTAAATGGTGTTATAAGGGCAATATATGGAAATCCTGAAAGTCCTTATAATAAGGGTCACCTTTGTCCAAAGGGGCAGGCTGGAATTTTTCATACCTACAATCCTTACAGAATTAAAGCACCTTTAAAGAGAACTAATCCTAATAAGGGTTTGGGTGAGGACCCTAAATGGAAGGAAATTTCATGGGAAGAAGCCTTTGATGAGATTGTAAAAAAGTTGAAAGAAATAAAGGATGAAGATCCAAGAGGACTTACTTTCCATATTTCTCACGGAAAATATTTAATTGGTGATAAATTTACAAAGCCCTTCTGCAAAGCCTTTGGAACCCCTAACCATGTTCATAGAACAACAGTTTGTGAGGCAGCAAGGCATGTAGCAGATGAGATTACCTGGGGAGGTCATGGTCCATTACCTGACCTTGAATATACAAAATATTTTATAAATATTGGGGCAAATTTTACAGAGGCTGAACAATGGGCAAGATGGCTTGATAGGACTTCCTTGAAAAGAATAGTAGATGGTGATATGAAAATGGTTGTTATTGAACCAAGATTGTCCAATACCGCAAGTAAGGCAAATGAATGGGTTCCTATAAGACCTGGTAAAGATGCTCTTTTTCTACTTGCAATGGCAAAGGAATTAATTAAAATGAATTATATTGATGAGGAATTTTTGAAAAATTATACAGATGCAGCTTATCTTGTTGGGGAAGATAAAAAATTCTATAAGGATGAAAAGAATAATTTCTATGTTTATGATAATAAGAATAAAAAGATAGTTCCTTACGATGAACATGAAGAAATATCCCTTGATACAGAGATAGCTATTGAAGGTAAAAAATATAAAACTGCTTTTAGAATTTTTAAAGAGTATGTGTTATCTTTAAAGGATAAGGAGATTGAGGAAATCACAGGAATTCCTTATAGCACAATAAAAAGAATTGCAAAGGAATTTGGTGAAAATGCTAATATTGGAAAAACAATAGAAATTGACGGTGAGAAATTAAGATATAGACCTGTTTGTGTTTACACTTTCAGGGGACTTGTTGCCAGGGAATATGGTACCCAGAATTGGAGGGCTGGTCTAATAGTTAATATGCTTGTAGGTAATTTTGACGCTGTTGGTGGTCTTTTACTTTATAAGGCTGACCCAAATTATAAGAGCATGAAACCATCCAAGTGTGAATATCCTCCCCAAAGGGTTGATTTACAGGAGAGTGTATTTTATCCCTTTGCAACCCATAATGTAGCTCAGCAGGTAGCATATACTTATAGCGAACCCGAAAAATATGGACTTCCTTATAAACCCAGGATGGCAATATTTTATGCGACAAATAGAATACTCTCTACTTCAGATATACAGAAACAGATTGAGGGTTATAAAAATGTTTATTCTGTAAATATAAATGTTGTGCTGGATGAAACAGCAGAGATGGCGGATATAGTTTTACCTGATAAAACCTATCTTGAATCCTGGCACTATTCATCCACAAGATGGGTTCCTGATGCTGAACACAAGGCGATTAGGCAGCCTGTTGTTGATGTATTTAATCTAAAATATGATGCTTTTTCAATACTTATGGAAATCGCTAAAAGGCTTTCTATTCTCGATAAGTTTATAGATGAAATAAATAAGGAATGGAAACTGGAAGATAAGGAAAAGAAATTTGAAAAAAGGGTATACGATTCAAAGGAGGCAGTTCAGATTATCTGGGAAGCAGAAACAGGAAAACCTTTTGATTATGCAATTCAGCATGGTCTTTATATTAAAAAAAGGGATGTAAAAAAGAGATATTTAAGTGAGGCAGAAAAATATAATGGTAAAGGTAAACCAAAGATGCATTTTTATGCTGAACAACTTGTTTATACAAAGGAAAAAGTTTTTGAAATAATGGAAAAAAATGATAATGTAAAAAAAGTTTTTATGGAATGGTTTGAGGAAAATGATTTAAATGAATTAAGAAAAATTCTTGACATAGTATATTCTCCTTTACCATTAAAAGAGCATGCTTTTCCAACACCCCATCGTAAAAGGGACCCTAAGGAATATCCCTTTTACCTTATCACATATAAGAGAATGTATAGAACGCAAACAGATTTCCACGCCTTAAATCCACTTTTGAATGAGATTGCCAATGATTCAGACACAAATTACTGTTTGATAAATAAAAAAACTGCAGGAAAACTTGGTATTGATGAAGGTGATAAAATTATTGTTGAAAGTAAAATTGGTAAAGTAGAAGCTATTGCAAGGTTAACAGAGGGAATTAGACCTGATACAGTTGCTATAAGTTACCATTATGGAAGGTTTTCAAAATCATTTCCCTCCTATGCTAAAAAAGGAGTTTTACCAAACTTCATATTAGAACTTCATCCTGATCTTTTATCAGGGGAAAATTCTTTTAATGACACAAAGGTAAAAATTTATAAAGCATAAAGGAGGTTAAAAAATGGCAAGGTATGGGCTTGTTATAGATTTAAAAAAATGTTGTGGATGTAGGAGTTGTGTTGCAGCCTGCAAAATAGAAAATATGGTTCAAAAAGGAAATTACTGGAATTTTGTTATTGAATATGAAGAAGGAACATATCCTAATGTTAGAAGAATTTTTATACCTATGAACTGTATGCATTGTGATAATCCACCATGTATGAAAGCCTGTCCCGAAAAGGCAATCAAAAAAAATGAATATGGAATAGTCCTAATTGATTACGATAAATGTAAAGGTAAAAGGTATTGTATTGCAGCCTGTCCTTATGGTGTTATTCATTACATAAATAAAGAGGAAAGTTATTATCCTAATTACAAAACTCCTTATGAGAATTTGGATAAAAAAGCAAGACATCCCCTTCACAGAAAAAAACCAGGGATCGCAGAAAAATGCACCTTGTGCTGGCACAGAATAGAAAAGGCACTTAAAGAAGGTAAAAAACCAGGTAGTGATTATGACTCAACTCCTGCCTGTGTTCCAGTCTGTCCTGTAGAAGCAAGATATTTTGGTGACCTTGATGATCCTGAAAGTGAAGTTTCTAAACTTATAAAAAAGAGGAATGGTAAAAAATTAAAGGAGGAATTTGGAACAAATCCAAAGGTTTATTACCTATTTTAAAGGAGGTGAAAAGTGAAAAAAGTTATATTTTTTCTCCTTATAGGTTTTATCCTTATCTCAGGTTCAAAGGAGAAATTTAAGTCCTTTAACAAAAAGGAGATAGAAAAAATTGCAAGGGAAATAAAGGAAGGCAAAATTGATGCTGGAAAAGAAACGGGAATGGAGCCTGGCGAAAGGTGGCATAACATTCATTCTGAGATTTTAAAAATTGAATGTTCTTACTGTCATAAGGAAAAATACCCTGAAAATTACCTTTATCAGAGAAAATATAAAGTTCCTGAAAGGGGAGCACCAGGTGTTGTAATGAGGGAACTGTGTATTGGATGTCATTCAGAAAAGGGACCTGCCATAACAAAGCTATATAAATAGTTATTCTGATTGATGATTGATGAAAAGGAGTTGAAGAAGGAGGCGGAATTAAGAAGTAAATCATTTTTACTTCTTTCCCATTTTTATTTAAAAAGACCTGACCCTGAATTTTTGAGAAAGATTAAGAGAGAGGAATTCAGTAGTTATTTAAAAAAAATATCTTTATATTTTGAAAAATTTTATGAACATACAGAAAAATTAAGTGATGAGAAAATTCTGGATGAGTTATGTGTGGATTTTACTAAACTCTTGCGCGGTATAAAAAAGGGTTACTCTTTACCACCTCCCTATGAATCAGTCTGGAGGGGAGAAAATACTCTTATGGGAAATTTTACAAGAGAAGTATTGAATTTTTATTTAAATTCAGGAATAAATATTTCAATAGAAGATGAACTTCCTGATTATATTGGAATAGAACTTAAATTTTTCTCACTTCTTGCCTTTTATGAAAGAAATGCCTGGGAAAGTTCTTCTTTAAATGATGCAAAAAGGTTTCTTAAGCTTCAGAAGGAATTTTTAGAAAAGCATATTTTAACCTGGGTTTTTTATTTCTGTGAAGAAATGTTTAAAAGAGCAGAAACTTACTTTTATAAGGGTATCTCCCTTTTGACAAAATTTTTGCTTTCGGAAACAAAAGAAAGAATTGACGAACTTTTAATTAATTTAAAGGATGGATAAAAGTATAAAGGTTGCAATACTTGCTGGTGGAAGATCAGAAAGATTTGAAAGTGACAAAAGATTTTTTAAGATTGATAAAAGATATATGATAGAGATAATTATTTTAAAGTTGAAAAATTTTTTTGATGAAATTTTTATTCTCTGTGATGATAAGAAAATCATAGAAAAAAAGTTAGGGATTCTAATTAATAATTTGAATTTAAAATTAATAGAGGATAAAATTAAATATATGGGTCCCCTTTATGCAATATATAATTTTTTTAATAAAACAGATTGTAAGAATGTCTTGTTTTTTCCTGTGGATATGCCCTTTATTCCCATGGAATTTATAAAATTTTTATTGAATCTTTGTGAAAAGTTTAATTTTGAAAAAATTGTTTTAATTTCAGAGGATAAACCTTTACCTATTTTTTTAAGCTCTATTTTTAAAAGGGAAATTGAAAATTATTTAAAAAAAGGCAATTCCATAAAGGGATTTATAGAAAGGATAAAATTAAAGGATGAAAATAAAATTTATTTTATAAAGGAGGAAGAACTCAAGATTTTTGGAGATTATAATTTTTATCTAAAAAACATAAATAAAAGGGATGACTTAAATGATTCTTAAAGATAGTTTTGGAAGAGAATTTGATTACTTAAGGATTTCTTTAACAGACAGGTGTAATTTGAGATGTTTTTATTGTATGCCAGAGGAAGGAGTTAAACTTTTTAAAAAGGAGGAAATTCTTTCCCTTGAAGAGATAGAATTTCTTGTAGAATTTTTTTATAAGAATTTTTCAATAAAAAAGGTAAGGTTTACAGGGGGGGAGCCGCTTTTAAGGAAAGGTTTTGAAGATTTAGTTATTAAAATTAAAAAGAATATTCCTGAAATTGACCTTAATATAACAACTAATGGAATTCTTCTTAAAGAAAAAGCTATATTTTTAAAGGATTTTGATATAAAGGTTAATTTAAGTCTTGATACTTTAAAAAAGGAAAAATTTAAGAAAATAACAGGATTTGATTTTCTTGATGAAATAATTGAAGGTCTTGATTTATGTAATAAATTAAAAATTCCTTTAAAAATAAATACTGTAATGTTAAAGGGAATAAATGATGAGGAAATTTTTGATTTGATTGAATTTTCAGGGGAAAAAGGAATTCCGATAAGATTTATAGAGTATATGCCACTTTCAGGAAATGCAAACTGGAAAAAATTTTTTATCTCAAAAAAAGAAATTATAGAAAAAATAAAGGCAAAATATGATATTATTTATTATGAAAAAGAAAAAATTGCAGAAAATTATAATTTAAATAATGATAAAAAATTTGTGACAAAAGTAGGATTTATATCCACAATAACAGATACATTCTGTAATTCCTGTTCAAGACTCAGAATAACTTCCGATGGTAATATGGTTTTGTGTTTATTTGATAAAAGAGGTTACAATTTAAAAGAATTCTTAAGACCAGAGGTAAGGGAAAAGGAACTTTATGATTTTATTTTAAAAATTGTAAAATTAAAACCAGAAGGTTTTATAGCATTAAAGAAAAGTTTTTTTGATAATGGTGAAAATATAGAAAGTTTTTTTGTTATGAGGAAAATCGGAGGTTAAAATGAAGGTTTTATTTTTTGGAAAGTTAAGGGAAATAACAAAGAAAAGTAAAATGGAGATAAAAGGAATAAAAGACCTATCTGAATTGAAAAGTTTTATTTATAAAAAATTTCCAGAAATTGAAAGGGAGATTTTTTTTATTGCTGTTAACCAAAAAATATGTAATGAAGATATTGATTTAAGAGAAGAAGATGAAATTGCATTTTTACCACCTCTTTCAGGAGGATGAAATATTTAACTCGTAAAAAAATAACTGTAAAATTAATTAATGAAATTGTTAAAAAAAATAGTGATAAAAGCATAGGTTCCCTTATAATCTTTACCGGTAAAGTGAGGAAGGATTTAGTTGATGGAAAAAATTTTGTTAAGGAGATTTATTATGAATCTTATAAAAAAATGTCAGAAAAAGAAATAGATGAGATTATAAAATCCGCAAAAGAAAAATTTAAGGTGAAGAAAATAATTGTAAAACATAGATTGGGAAGGGTAAAATTGGGTGAGATTGCCTTTTTGGTAATAGTTTTTTCTTCACACAGGAAAGAAGGATTTTCAGCAATTCAGTTTGTTATTGATGAAATAAAAAATAAAGTTCCAATATGGAAAAAAGAGATTTTAAGTAACAATAAAGAAAGATGGAAGGAGGAAAAATATGTTTGATATAAGTGATAAAATCAAAACTTTGAGAATTGCAAAAGCAAGGGCAGTGATAGAAGTTTCTGAAAATATAATTAAAAGGATTGAAAATAAAGAAATTGAAAAAGGTGATATTTTTGAGGTTTCCAAAGCTGTTGCCTGTCAATCTGTTAAAAAGACTCCTTTTATTTTACCTTTCTGTCATAACATTCCTATTGAATGGATTTCCTTTGACCATAAAATTGATGATAAAAGAATAACAATTGAGGTTACTGTTAAAACAATTGCAAGGACAGGCTGTGAAATGGAAGCCCTTTTTTCTGTTAGCTGTGCTGCTCTTAATATTTACGATATGCTAAAGCCTTATGATAGAAATATTGAAATTAAAGAGATAAAAGTGATTGAGAAAAAGGGTGGAAAATCTGATTTTATAGAGGAAGTTCCTCCCGATTTTAAAGCAGGTGTGCTTGTTGTATCGGATTCAGTTTATGCTGGAAAGAAACAGGATAAATCAGGAAAAATTATTGTAAAGATTCTTGAGGAATGTGGTTTAAAGAATATTGATTATAAAATTGTTCCGGATGAAAGGGATATGATAGAAAAAGAGGTTAAAAACTGGATTGAAAATAAATATAATCTTGTTATAACAACAGGTGGAACAGGACTTTCACCAAGAGATATAACCCCTGAGGCTGTAAAACCTTTAATAGAAAAGGAAATTTCTGCTATAATGGAGGCTTCAAGGGTTTATGGTTATGAAAGGACTCCTTATTCAATGCTTTCAAGGGGTATAGCAGGGGTTAGTGGTAAGACTTTGATTATTACTTTGCCAGGTTCATCAAAGGGTTCTTATGAATCAATGAGGGCAATTTTCCCTTATGTTTTTCATATTTATAAAATGATGGAAGGTAAAGGGCATAAGGAATGATTTTTTTTAATCCCTTTATTTATTTTCTTTTTTTCCTTTTTGCTCTGATATATTCCTCAGTAGGGCTTGGTGGTGGAAGTGCCTATGTGGCCCTTATGAGTTTCTGTGGAGTTTCTCATAAGTTCATACCTTCCACCTCCCTTTTTTTAAATGTGCTTGCTTCTCTTATAGCTTTTTTAAATTACAGAATTCATATTGATTTTAAAAACCGCTTTAAATTTTTAACTTTACTTTACTTACTTTCCCTTACAGGTGTTTATATTGGAGCAAAAATTGTAATTGAGAGAAAATTATTTATGATAGTTCTTGGTTTAGTTTTAATTTTATTATCAATAATTTCAATTCTTGAAAATTTCATAAAGAAACTTAAAATTAGAATAAAAATTTCTTTTGTTCCCCTTTTTGGTTTTATTGCCGGAATAATAGCGGGTCTTTTAGGAATAGGCGGAGGGATTCTTGTATCTTCTGTTTTAATTTTTTCAGGTATAGGTGAAAAGGAAATACCCGGTATACTTTCCTTTTTTGTTATGATTAATTCTCTTTTTGGTTTTATTATCCATTTTATAAGGGGTAATGTAAATTTTAATTTAATTTTACCTATAACATTTTCTGTTTTCTTGGGTTCTATTATAGGTTCTTTTGTAGGTTCTTATAAATTAAAGCCAATTTATGTTAAGAAAATTTTAAACCTTATAATTTTATCTTTTGGAGTAAAAATACTATGGGACAGCATCTTATAAGTTTCTTTAAAGCAAGAAAACTTCTTTTAAATTCCCTTTATACTCTGGAAGAAATAGAAGTGCCCCTTAAAGAATCTATTTTTTATGTTTTATCTCGTGATATATACTCTCCTATTGATTTACCGGTTTTTACAAATTCAGCAATGGATGGATATGCTTTGTGTTTTGAAAAGTTTAAAAAAGGTGATAAATTCAAGGTAATTGGAGAGATAAAGGCAGGTGATTATAAGGTTATAAAACTTAAAGAAGGAGAAGCATTTCGTGTTTTTACAGGTTCTCCGCTTCCTGAAAATACTACTTCAGTTGTGATGCAGGAATTTGTTGAGAAGGAAGGTGATTATATAATTGTAAAAAAAGATCTTAAAAAGGGAGAAAATATAAGGTATAAGGGTGAGGAAATAAAAAAGGGGAAACTGGTTCTTAAAAAGGGGGAGGTTTTAAATCCTAATTCTATCGGCTTACTTTCTATGCTTGGTATAGAAAAAGTAAGAGTTATAAGAAGACCCAAGGTTTTTATAGTAGTTACAGGTAATGAGGTGATAAAACCAGGTGAAAAACTTGTGCCAGGAAAAATCTATGATGCAAATTCTTTTTCCCTTTATTCATCCTTAAGGTCATTAAATATTTCAGACATTGAGATAAGGTATGTAGGTGATGATTTTGAGGAGATAAGAAATAATTTTTATGAAGGACTTTTATCCTATGATCTTATAATTTTTTCAGGTGGTATTTCAGTTGGTGATTATGACATTGTCAGGGAGTTGTTTATCAGGGAAGGTGTGGAGAAGGTTTTTTATAAGGTGGCTCAGAAGCCCGGGAAGCCTTTATTTTTTGGGAAAAAAGGTAAAAGTTTGATTTTTGGATTACCGGGTAATCCTTTTGCAGTTTTATTTTGTTTTTATGAATATATTTATCCTGCTGTGAGGAAAATGTCGGGTTTTAAGGATATTTTTCTCCCTGAAAAAAGGTTAATTTTATTAAAGGATATAAAAAAGAAGAATGATAGGGCATATTTTTTGAAGGGGAAGATTTATAAGGATGGGGTTTTACCACTTAAGTATCAGGAATCACATATGCTTTCATCCCTTGTAAGGGGGGATTGTTTGATTTTTGCCCCGAAAAGTAAAACTCTAATTAAAAAAGGGGAAAAAATAAAAGTCCATCTATTACCCAATTTTTATAAAAAATTAATTTAAGTTTAAAACTTTTAAAAATTTAAACTTATTTGAAAAATATTTTTTTAAGGATTTATATTAAAAAGTTATGGAAAGGTATGAAAGGTATCATATAAAGATAAAAAAAATGCCCCCACTTTTTAAAATCCCGCATAAGTATGAACCAATCGTGAATAAGTTTGAACTTTTTAAAATGATTACAAGTGAATTCTTCCATAATTTAAAAGAGGGTTTAAAGAAAAGAAAATTAAAGGATTATATTAAACTTACATTTTCAAGACCCTGTAAGTATGGAGTTTTTTCAGGAAGGTTCGGAGGTTTCAAACCTATAAAAGAAAAGTGTGTAAGATGCTTTGAATGTAAAATTGAATACCCGAAGGTTATAAAAGATGTGATTATAAACCCCCATTATAAGGTTCTTGAAAAATTCAACCTCTCAATGGAGGATATTGATACAATTTTATTTGAAAGTGAAACAGGTATGGAAAAGGTAAGTGGCATGGGTTATAAAGGTCCCTTTGTTGGAAAAGGTTTTGATTCAATATGGCTTGATATGTCAGAAATTGTTAGACCGACAAGGGATGGCAAAGAGGGAAGAGAATATATCTCCACAGAAACCCAGATAGGGAGAAAGGTTAAAAAATTCGGTGAGGGAATTTCAAAAACAGTTACGGTGCAAATTCCTGTAATCTTTGAATATGAGCCTTTAAAGGATGATAATTTTCACAGAATATTATCATGTGCTGCTTACGAAGCTGGAACATTTTATATTTTGGGAATTTCCAATTTTAAAAAACTTGAAAGGGATTATAAAAATATTTTCCCACTTTTTAAAAGAGAGGAAAAAATTGAAGTGGTCAGTTCTAAAATTGTTGAATTTGAGATAGAAGAAAATGATGATATAAAGATTTTAGAGGAATTAAAAAAAATCAATGATAAATCAATAATGATAGCAAGAATAAAGGCAAAAGGGGATTTTAAAGAGTTAATTTATTTTGTTTTAAATGAAGGAGCTGAGGGAATACATTTAGTTTTTAAAAGGAATGGTTATGCCTTTGATAATAAAAAACATCTTACCGAAATTTTAAGAGATTTGAATAAAGATTTAATAGAAAAGGGCATAAGAAGCCAGATAACTTTAATAGTAAGCGGAGGGATAAACAAAGCAGAACATGTTCCAAAAGCAATAGGCTGTGGTGCTGACCTTGTAGCAATAGACATTCCTTTACATATTGCCCTTCAATCTGAATTTAAAGAAAGAGATGATGAATATGAAATAATCTTAAAAAAGTTAAATTTTGATTGGGGGAAGCAGAGAATTTTAAATCTTTTAAGTGCCTGGCATGAACAGTTAATAGAGGCTTTAAGTGCTATGGGGAAAAGGGATGTAAGGAGACTTGTAGGTGATTATGGAAGACTAATATTTTTTGAGGAGATTTTTGAAGAATCCTTTGCTGGAATTGAGAGGGTAAAATGATAAGCTTAGAAGATTTAATTGTTGAAAAACATAGTAAAAATATAAAGAAAGGATTAGAGGTTTTACCCTATGAGGTTTTAACACAGAATTCTGCTCTTGGACATTATGGCTGGACAAGGGAACTTATCTTCTCTACATGGATAATGGCTACTAAAGGTATGCCTCCAAAAAATAAAATTGAGTACAGAATAGGTAATAGCGGTGGGGGGTTTGATAGACTTTTTTTCAAGAAACTTATTAATAAAGAGGATTTACCTGAAATTGAAGAAGTTATTGATGATGAAGAAATAGACCTGTCCCTTGACTTAAACAGAAAGGATTATGGTGAAAGGATAAAAATCCCGATTCCCTTTTATGGAGCAGGTATGTCCTATGGTTCTGTGAGTTTAAATTTTATGATTGCAAGAGCAAAAGCTGCAAGGAAATTTAATACCTTCACCTCAACAGGGGAAGGAGGTTATCCACCTGAATTAATGGAATATAAAGAAAATGTTATTGTCCAGGCATCCACAGGTTACTTTGGGGTAAGAGAAGAAACGCTTCAACTTGCAAGAATAATAGAACTTAAATACGCTCAGGGTGCAAAACCGGGGCTTGGAGGGCACTTATTATCTTTTAAGGTTTCAGAAGATGTGGCAAAGATGAGGGAAACAGTTCCCCATGTTGATATTTTTCAGCCCTTTCCTTTTCACAGTGTTTATTCGGTGGAGGATCATAAAAAGCATGTTGATTTTTTTAGAACTATTAATCCAAATGCTTTAATATCCGTTAAAGTTTCAACCCCTATTGATGTGGATATGGTTTCAATAGGAATATATTATGCAGGTGCACACATAATTCATCTTGATGGTGGATACGGGGGAACAGGTGCAGCACCTGATTTTGCTAAAAAAAATATTGCAATGCCAATAGAACTTGCTATACCTAAGGTTCATGAGTATCTTTTAAAGGAAGGTGTAAGGGATAATGTAGTTGTAATGGCAAGTGGCAGAATAAGAACTGCTCATGATATAGCAAAAGCAATAGCACTTGGTGCAGATGGATGTATTCTTGGGACAGTTGAAGCAATTGCAGTGGGATGCACACAGTGTGGAAATTGTGAAAAGGGAGCATCAGATAGAGGGTGTCAGTTTGGAATAGCTACTCCTGATAGATTTTTATCAAAATTTCTGGATGTTGAATGGGCTTCAGAGAGAATTGTTAATTTATATAATGCCTTTAAAATTGAACTTAAAAGAATACTTAAAGGTCTCGGATTAAAAAGTATAAGGGATTTAAGGGGTAGAAAGGATTTACTTATTTACTATGGATAAAAAATTTTTTGAACTTATTGAAAATTCAAGAAGAGATTTAGCCCCTCATAAAATTGAATACAGAAAAAAAGAGGCAGAAGGAGGTTGCGGTGTTGTGGGTTTTATATCTTCAAAAAAGATTGAAGGTAAATATCTTTTAAAGTCACTTATTCAGATGAAAAACAGGGGGAATGGTAAGGGTGGTGGTATATGTGCCTGTGGTCTTGACCCTGAAGATATGCAAGTAGATTCTGAAATTTTAAAGGAATACTATATCCTTCAGATAGCCTATCTTGATAAGAGTGTTATTAAAGAAATTGAGAATTTTATAAATTATAATTTTGAAATAAGGGAAAGTTATCCTTTAAGGGAAAGTGAGGAAAAGAAAGAATTAAATTTAGAGATAACTCCACCACTTGTTAAAAGGTATTTTGTAAAACCCAAGGAGAAAATTTTATCAGATTTTATTAAGCAAAATAATTTAGAAGGTTTTGATATAAGGAAAATAGAAGATGAATTTATGTATCAAAAGTGTTTTATTTTGAATAAAACTTTTTATAAGGCAGGGGTTGAGCAGAAGGCATTTGTTCTTTCTTCAGGTAAAGATATGATTGTTCTTAAGATTGTTGGGTTTGCTGATGATGTTATTAGATACTACGATTTGTATGATTTTAAAGCTCATCTATGGATTGGTCATCACAGGTATCCTACAAAGGGAAAGGTATGGCATCCAGGAGGGGCACATCCCTTTTCAATTTTACATTATGCCCTTATTCATAACGGAGATTTTTCAAATTACGCTGGAATAATAAATTACCTTGCAGAAAGAAAAATGTATCCCCTTTTCCTTACTGATACTGAAGCAGCTATTTTACTTTTTGATTTATGGAAGAGACAGTATGAGTATAAAATGGAGTATTTGCTTGAAGCTATGGCTCCAACAACTGAAAGAGATTTTTACCTTTTACCACCTGAAAAAAGGGAAATTTACAGAGAAATTCAGATATCCCATATCTCCGCTTCACCCGATGGACCATGGTTTTTCATAATAGGTGGGAATAACATTTTTGATGAAAGGTATGAACTTATAGGAATAACAGATACTTCTATGTTAAGACCACAGGTATTTGCAATTCTTAAAGACAAAATAGAAATAGGTATTATAGCATCAGAGAGACAGGCAATAAATGCAATTTTAAGAGAACTTAAAAAGGATGGGATTATAAATACTTCCTATGCTGATAAATACTGGAATGCAAGGGGTGGAAGTCATACAGATGGAGGTGCTTATGTTTTTTCTTATGATTATAGAAATTTTCGAATGATTTTTGAGGATAAATTTGGTAAGAGAATAGAAAAGGAAGATGGGATTATTTTAGAAAAATTGATAAAGGGTAATCCTAAAAGGGAGAGTTTTGTTTTAACCTATGAGGAAAAAAGTGTTTTTTACAGAATAAAGGATTCCCTTGATTATTTTATTGAAAATAAAGATGCAAGGGGATGTTATGAATTTTTAAAGAATGTTATTAAGGATTTAAGTTATGAAACTCTTTTTAATATTCTTGTTATGCTGGAAGAGGTATCCTTTAAAGATGATAGTTTTAAAAAATTTTCAATTGATGTTTTAACATACTTAAATGACCTATATTACAATGTCGGGAATAAAAGGAGAAACTACATTATTGATATGGTTGAATCTTTTTTAGTTAGTATTTTTAAGAGAGAATCTGATAATTTTAAAGTTATAGATTATGAGAGAAGAGGAAAGTTAAAGGAATGTGAGGGAGATTTAGTTCTTGTTGTTGATTCTTTAAATTTTCCACCAGAAGGTGATGATAGTTTGGCAAGGTTTTTAGTAGAATCTTATAAGAAGGGTTATAAGAAATTTATAGTTTTTAATTTAAGGGGACAGAGATTTATTGGGTGCGGTTTTGGAAAGGATTCAAAGGGAGTTAGAATTGATTGTTATGGTGATATTGGAGATTATGCTGGTTCAGGAATTGATGGTCTTGAAATTTACATTCATTCATCAGGTCAGGATCAAATGCTCAATATAATGAAATCAGGTAAAGCCGTTATTTATGGTGATGCAGGACAAACTTTTATGTATGGAGCAAAGGGTGGAAAAGTGTTTGTGATGGGAAATTTAGCGGGAAGACCTCTAATAAACACTGTTGGAAATCCAAAGGTTGTAATAAATGGAACTTGTCTTGATTATCTTGCAGAATCTTTTATGGCTGGTGATCCGCTAAATGGAGGTGGTTTCTGTATTTTAAATGGAATAAGATTTAATAGAAAGGGTGAAATAGAGGAGCTTGATGAGGTTTATCCAGGCTCAAATTTAATGTCTTTACCTTCAGGTGGTGCAATTTATGTTAGAGATCCATTTAGGAAAATAGAGGAAAACCAACTTCATGGTAGCAAAATAGAAGATATAACTGAAGGGGACTTAAATTTAATAATGAAATTATTAGAGGAGAACGAGAAGCTTTTTGATATAAAAATTGAAGAACTTTTGAGGGTGAGGGGAGAGATACTTAAACCTGAAAAAGTTTATATAAAAATAGTTCCCAAAAAAATGAAAACTTAAATCTGTAAATAGATTTTCCAAAAAAAACTCAAAAGGAATTGTTTAATTTGAGCCAATTAAAAGATGTATATTTTTTAGGGCATATGGGGGTCGATTTATTTGGAGTACAAGAGGATAAAAATCACTATTGAAAAATTTAATATAAACCCAGTCTAAATGTTATGGTATTCTACAAAATCTTGACATTTTATATTTTTTTACCTTATAATTAGGAATGCTAACTGTAAGGAGGTAAAATATGCAAATTTTAATTTTGGCAGTTTTAATAAC